>JAUNAE010000147.1 GCA_030527765.1 Eubacteriales bacterium | reverse complement strand
CATAAGAATGGTTTTAATTTAATTAACAAAGAGATGGGCTTTTGACCCCAGTATCTTGGCACACGAAATATCGTGCCAAAAGCCCCGTCCCTGCGTTCTACTACATTCTACTATACTACACTCCACAGAAGGAGAAGTGCAGATGCAGTTCTTTTGTATTATCCAGCAAAAATTCCGGATGTACCGGTGCTCCCCAGGTATCATCTCCTCCGACTCCCTGCTGCACGCCGATGCGCACATAGGTATTCAGCGGAAGCGGCAGTTCCTGTGGGTGTTTTGCATTTTCCAGCATCTGTGGTGTGTACGGAAGTGCAGAGAACTGAAGTCCTTCTGTCTCAAATACAACACCATGTCCTGTCTCATCTGTGAGAGCTGCTTTTCTCACAGACATCTTATTGCCACACTCCTGTGGCTTCAGATATTTCGCCAGATTGTCAGCTGCCTTGTTTCTGTAAATGCCAAGTTTTGCATGACAGCGATCGATGTAAGTCTCATCCGCTCCCAGTCCGTACCAGCACAGATTATCATAATCCGCATCCACTGCAAACTGCATGGAGAATTCCGGAAGCTGTCCGATAACATCACTTGCTCCCATCTTCACATCCACACCGATCCATCCATTCGGACGCACCTCATAGCATACGATGCAGTCTGTCACCGGATTGGTCGGCAGGTGATAGGTAAAGGAAACCTCTACGACTTCCCCGGATTCCCGAATGGTATAATCCGTCGCTCTTCGTCCGCCCATATATTTCGTGGTGGCATAAAGTCCTGCTGCCTTCCATTGGCCGGAGCGGAATACAAGAAGATTGGCAATATCATTGTCTGTTGGTGCTCTCCATGTATTTGGTTTCGGAATGTCAGAGAACACTTCTCTTCCATTAAATTTGTAGGAAACCAGTCCGCCGTGAAGAGTAGAGAAAAGAATTTCAAAGTTTTCTCCACGGACTCCTGTATTATCATAACCGTGAATCACTTCCATTTTTCCCGCAGCATGTTTTTTCTCTGCAATCGGAAGAACAACTGCCTGTCCCCAGGCCATTTCCAGACCTTCTTCTCCCCAATCCGTATTCTGTGCAAGGAGAAGTTTTACCGTGACGGTATACTCAGCCCCATCCTCCGGAATGACAACCGGAAGAACAAAGTCTGTACTCTCCTCCGGCTCACAATCAATGCGGAGGAAATGAGACTCCAAAGGTTCTCCTTCTTTGTGCAGATCCACCTGGGTTTCAAAGGAATTCAAGTTCGTGAATAAGAATCCGTTTTTGATATGAACAGATATTTTTCCATCGGAAGGAACTACGATCTGCGGTCCACCCTGCAGCGGTTCCATGTTTTCCGGATAGAATGGTTTCATCTCGTGGCTTACGAGAGATTCTCCCTCACCAAAGGTGAAGCGAACTGCCTGATATGCATGCTTCACTTCCTGCATTTTCGGGGATGGCTCTCTGTTCTCCCCATACACAATTCCGTTTCCGCTGAAATTGTAGTCTGTCGGACGCTCGCCGAAATCTCCGCCGTATCCCTGGAATTCTCTTCCGTAGCGGTCTGTTTTTGTCAGACACTGATCGATGTAATCCCAGATGAAACCGCCCTGGAACAAGGGCTCCTCTTCCACAAGATCCATATATTTGTGAATCGCACCGCAGGAATTTCCCATCGCATGGGAGTATTCACAGAGGATGTAAGGCTTGTCTCTGTGCTCCGCAAGAAATCCTTTAATATCCTCCACGGTTGCGTACATGGTACTCTCAACATCGGAAGTGTCATTGTATCTGCGGTCGTGTGCCACACCTTCGTAATGTATCGGTCTTCCCGGGTCCAGTTCATGAAGCATCTTCGTGCACGCCAGAAGATCCGATCCCCCATAGGACTCATTACCCAGAGACCAGAGGAGTACACACGGACGGTTTTTGTCACGCTCGTACATGCTGCGGACACGATCCTTCATAAGTTCCAGAAACTCCGGACGATCTCCCGGAATTGCGAAGGAAATATCCTCGTGGCCCCGCTCAATGGCATCCCAGGCACCGTGAGACTCAAAGTTCGCTTCATCGATAATGTACAGACCTAACTGATCACACATTCTGTAGAAAGTATTGGCATTTGGATAGTGACTGGTACGCACTGCATTAATGTTATTGCGCTTCATCGTCACCAGATCATGCCAGGTTGTCTCCGGCTTCAGTGCTCTTCCCTCTTCATTGCCAAACTCGTGACGGTCAACTCCGTGGAAAACAATTCGTTTTCCATTCAGGTATAAGATACTGTCTTTAATCTCAAAACGTCGAAGTCCTACTTTTTCCAGAACAATTTCAGACTCTTTGCCTTCGGCTGTGTATGTCTGAAGGGTCATATCGTAAAGATTCGGACTTTCCGCACTCCAGAGAACCGGACGCTGCACCTTCATTTCGAACTCGCCTTCATAGAACTCTGCGCCATTCACGGTCACGGTATTCTCCGGAAAAAGTTTTCGACGTTCCTCTACAAGAGTACCATTTCTGGAAAGAACCGCTCTGAGTTCTCCTTTTCCGGTCAGGCGATACCATACGTTCACCACTGCGGATGTGAGATCCTCAGAAACCTCACTTCGAATGCGCAGGTCTTCTACGTGAATTTCCGGTTTCCAGTAGAGATATACATCTCGGAAAATACCGGAAAAGCGGAAGAAATCCTGACTCTCTCCCCAGCTTCCTGCAGTCCACTTAAATACCTGAACTGCGAGGCGGTTTTTGCCCTCTACCAGTGCATCCGTCAGATCAAACTCTGATGGTGTAAAAGAATCTTCGCTGTATCCAATGTAAGTTCCATTCAGCCAGAGAGCCATTCCACTCTCCACGCCCTGGAAACTGATAAATAATTTTCGGCCTTTTGCCTTCTCCGGCACTTCAAAAAATGTCACATAACTTCCAGTGGGATTGTGTCTCTCAGGAACCTGTCCCGGACGAATCTCTTCATGTCCGTCCCATGGATACTGAGTGTTCACATATGCCGGATGGTCATATCCCTGTGTCTCTATATGTCCTGGAACGGTAATCTCATCCCAGCCGCTTACATCTACATCCGTCTTCCAGAATTCCGGGATGGTCTCTGCATAATTGTCTGCATAGGAAAATTTCCAGCGTCCATTCAGACTTTTTCTGCAATCGCTCTCATCCTCCCATCCAAGGTTTTCCTGTTCAAAATAAGGATAATCTGCGTGAGCCGGCAAGCGGTTCTGCTGAAAAATTTCCGGGTTTTTGACAATGCTGTAATTAAATTGTGTCATAGATCCTCCTGGTTTCATTTATTATTTAACTGCACCTGTGATACCTTCTGCAAACTGTTTCTGAAGAACGAAGAAGATAATGATGGTTGGCATTGTACAGAAGAGTACACCCATCATCAGCATACCGTAATCAACGGTATATCCTCCGGACAGGTTCGCAATCAGCATCGGCATGGTCTGAGCACGGTTATCCATCATAACAACCTTCGGCCACAAGTATGCATTCCATGCATTCATAAATGTAATAACAGCTGCTGCCGCATAAGTAGATCTCATGATCGGCATATAAATTTTAAAGAAGATACTGAACTCACCCTCTCCATCCATACGGGCAGCCTCCAGAACATCGATCGGGAAGTTTCTGGAATTTTGTCTAAACATCATAATCATAAACGGCGTCGATATGGTCGGAAGAATAAATGCAAATACGGTGTTCAGAAGTTTCATACTGGAAACCATTCGGAACAGAGGGATCATCGTTGCTACCTGCGGAATCATCATACCAAGCAGAAGAATTCCAAACAGACGGTCCTTTGCGGTATCATGATAGAGCTCGAATCCGTAACCTGCCAGAGAACAGATGAGAAGACAGAGCACTGTCTGAACAATGGCATAGAAGAAAGAATTGCCAAGAGATCTCCACAGATCCTGCTGTTTCAGGAGGTTCTGAAAGTTCACGGCCGCATTGGTTCCGAACCAGATTTTTCCTCTTGCAACATCTACGGTATTGTTCGTCGCTGCAGTAATCATCCAGAACAGCGGGAATACTGAAATCAGGGATACAATCGTAAGGAAGATATAGGCCGGAATCAGTTTTCGCTGAATATGAGAAACTCTTTTCTTAGTCACGTGAATCACCTACTTTCAGATTAATAAAGGCAAGGATTGCCACCATAATAAATACGATAAAGGCCAGTGCGGAAGAATAACCGAAGTTCGCAACACCCTGTCCGAAGGAGTTGTTGTAAATATAGTGAGACATGGTGATGGTTGTGTTTGCCGGACCACCACTTGTCAGGTTCACAGACTCATCGAAGAGCTGAAGTGTACCGTTGATAGACATGATAAAAGTCATAACGATAACCGGACGAAGAAGCGGAACGGTAATGCTCCAGAAGGTTTTCCATGCATTGGCTCCATCAATTTTTGCCGCCTCATACACAGAATACTCAATATTCTGCAGACCGGAAAGGAAGAATACCATGTTGTAACCGGTCCATCTCCACAGAAGAGCAATGATAATAATCGCTTTTGCACTTCCCGGATTTCCAAGGAAATTATAATTTTCTTCAATAATATGAAGGTTCACAAGCACAGTGTTGATCAGACCCTGGGTTGCAAACATGGATTTGAAAATAAGTGCATAGGATACAAGGCTTGTTGCACATGGCAGGAATACACAGGTACGGAACAGTCCCTTGAACTTCAGATCCTTGTTGTTCAGAAGCTGTGCCAGAAGAATCGCAAGGATCAACATGATCGGTACCTGGATGAGCAGATAAAAGAATGTGTTCTTCACAGAAGTAATGAACAAACGGTCCTGCATCATACGGGTATAGTTTTTGAAAAGCGGTTCCTGCCAGGTCATGTTGGCACTGGAGCCGGTTTTCAAAGAAGTCAGAAATGCAGCGATCATTGGGTAAAAACTCATAACAAATATTAAAAGAGTTGCCGGGGTAAGGAAGGCCCAGCCAGCTGCCCGCTGCTTGGCAAGCAGACCCATCTTCTTTTTCTTATTCACAATTTTTCCTCCTCAAATATAGGTCAGGCAAATAAACTTTGAATGACTGCAAAAGTATTTGTTTTCCGATAACTATTTGCAAGCTGCTTCTCAGCCTGACTGTTTGGGTTATACAACAAGTGCCGCACGAACAACTCTCGTGCGGCACATCATTTTTCATAGATCCATCAGAAGCCGCTTATTACAGTTCTGACAAGGAGATGGACAATTAGCCCTCCATTGCGAAGATCAGCTGATCCTCAGCATCCTTCAGAGCGGTCTCAACATCCGTTCCCATGAGAGCCTGCTGAATTGCAGATGCTACATACTGACGGCAGGTGTAGTGGAAGTCGTTCTGCTCAACAACCGGTACATGAGTTCCCATCTCAACGATCTTGGTGTAGATTGGCTGATCATTGAAGAATGCAACACCTTCCTGATATACATCAGACTGAGCTGCTACAGTAGAGCAGGTGATAACACCACCGTTGCGGAGTGCGTCATCATAAGTAGCCTGACTTCCTGCACCAAAAGTCTTAGCAAGGAAATCTTTTGCAAGATCTGCATTTGCTGCATTGCTTGTTACATACAGAGAAGAACCACCGTTGGAAGCATATCCTTCCTCACCGGACAGAGTCGGCATAGAAGTGATTTCCCATTTTCCGCTGTTGTCAGCAACCTGCTCGATGGTAGGAATGATCCAGTTACCATTCATAACACCTGCTACCATATCGCCAACGATTGTCTGATCTGTATAATCAGACCAGTCATTTGCAAGATAAAGAACGTTGTTCTGAGCCATCTCTACGATTTTGCTTACGATCTGAACCATGGTCTCATTCTCAGTGATGTATGGTTTGCCATCTTTGAACTGAGCAGTACCTTCTGCCTGAAGCATCATGTATGGAAGGTCGTTTCCGTCTCCATCCATGGAAAGGAGGTATTTGCCGGTCTTATCGTAAACTTCTTTACCGATCTCGATGAAACGATCCCAGGTAATTCCTGTTACATCGTCGATTGTGTATCCGCACTCTTCAAGAACGTCTACACGATATGCAAATACTACAGTACCATTGTCTACCGGCACACCGTAATGTACATCACCAATGGTGGAATAGGAAAGTTTCTCATCACCGAATGTAGACCAGTCAATGTCTACTCCGTCCAGATTGTTCCATGCATCCGGATAATCTGCTACATAGCGCTGAATGTAGTGATCCTGGAATAAAACGATATCTGCAAGGTTGCTGTAATCTCCTGAAGATCCTGCAGTTGTGATTGCGTTCTCAACGTCAGAAGACTGAGACTGCTCAATAATTTCAAGTTCGAAGTCCGGATCTACATTTGCTTTGTAGTCTGCTGCTGCAGCTTCCAGTGCCGGAATGTTGAAGTTTTTGTCCCATGCTGCTACAGTTACCTTATGGTCTTCTGCTGCAGAAACGCTTCCTGCTGCCAGTCCAGCTGACAGAATGCCCAAAAACACCATTGCTAATGCTCTCTTTTTCATAAATATTGACCTCCCGATCTTTGTTTTTTAGTGACTTCTTCGTCATTTGTTATAAAAAGTATAGCAAGGTTGTTTTTGATATATTTTGCATTAAAAATCGATTTTTTTGCAATTTCAACTATTTATTCCGTAACTTCCTGCCCCCATCCGCGAAAAGCAGTGATCTGAATTCCCACAGTTCGGTTGCCAAGACGGATCTGTTCTTTCTTCCACTGAAGGGGTGTCGTCCCAAGATACCGTTTAAAATTCCTGTTGAATGTAGAAGGCGTCAGGAATCCGGATCGCTCTGCAATAATCTCCACGGACATATCTGTTGTCAAAAGAAGGTTGCAGGCATTTCTCACCCGAAGCATATTCAGATAATCCATGGGCGTCATATTTACAATCTGACGGAAGAGCCTCCGGAAATGAGTTTCACTGATTCCAATCACACCGGCAATCTCACTGATTGTAAGATCTTCTGCGAAATGACGATCCATATAATCCATAACTTCCCGGATCGTTTCATCCTGCTGTTTGAAATCAATATCGATCATCTGAGTAAATTCCCGATTCTCTCTGGCAATCAAAAAAAGAAGTTCCATTGCCAGGGCAATCATTGTCTGTGTTCGGTAGACTTCTTCTGTCTTGCTCTCTCGAAACATGGATTCAATAATATCCTTCAACACCACATGTGTCTCTTCCCGAATCAGCAGTGTTCGGCTGTTGATTTTCTCAGACCAGTTGTGTGTTTTTGCCTGATCCCACAGAAATCGATCCAGGATTGCCTTCGCATCAATGAAAATATATTCCCACCAGGAATAGTCACTTTTGGTGCTGTGTGCAATGTTTCTTGGAATAATGGAAATATCTCCTGCCTTATATTCCTTCTCTTCGTTGGCATATACAAGTTTTCCCGTTCCTTCTCTGCAGATCCCAATCTCCAGAACATTGTGAAAATGCATATAATCGTCTATGCCGTACGTCATTTTCCATCTGTCCCCGTACAGACAGAGAACCGGGCATTTCTGCGGCATATCATAATAACGAAATTCCAGGCGTTCTTTTCCATCATAGGGTATTTCCGATTTTTTCATCCTCTTCTCACCACCTTATCCGGATATCTCTGTTTCATCCGTGTGAGCATTTCCTCATCCATCTCCACAAGGAATTTCTGTTCTTCCCCATCCACGCGAAGAATCATCGTTTCATAAGGGATTTCCGGATCACGAGATGTAAAATCATACTTTTTTATGCGGCTTCCTGCAGATCTTCTATAAGAATCTACTCTGGCGGAATCGTTGGGGGCACATACGATCAATTCTCCCAGATCCGCCTCCAAAACAGTTTTTCGCATTTTATTTCCTATAATTTCATCAATTACAAGAGATGATCCTTCCATCTCATATTCGAATTCTTTTACAGAGAGATTCTGATACAAAAAGTACAGTCCTGTCATCAAAAAACAGGACAGCATGAATCCTCTGTCAAACATTACCCCCATAAGCAGAAACAGTACGGCAAGACCTGCCATACATCCCTGCAGAATCGGTGCCCACCGGCTCCGCTTTCTTCGAACTGTTTTTACCATAATTATCCCCCTGTATATCATTACAAAATATGGTAACTGCTAGTCAGTCAATACCTTCATATTTACTCAGCAAAAATCACCTGCAGTCCGTTATCTGTCTTCCCACCTGGGTCTTGCAAAAAGAATCGGTGTTCTTCCATCCAGAATATGGGTGTACTGAATTGCCTTCAGACCTTCGGCCTCACTGTCTGCTTTATCCGGATATCCGGTTGAATGCAGAATGTATTCCGTATCCTCTGACACCATACCAATATGAGAGATTCCCATGAAGCATCCATGCTGTTCATAATAGATCAGCACCTCCTCCGGTGCCTGGTAGAAGACAAGATCTCCCGGTTCGATCATTCTTCGATCTTCAAATGTCAGCCCCAGATCAAAGTAATGCTTTGCGATTCCGCAAGCCCTCCGTTTGTATCCGTTCTTCCGGAGTTCCTCCAGAAAATCCGTCTGCGCCCAGGCAGTCTGCGGTTCAAGTGCAGACTCCACCCAGCCGGTTCCATAAGGACTCTTTTCATAGGGAATTCCCTGCATAACAAGATGCATATACGTGGAGCAGTCAATGTTTCCTCTATTTGCATAATCCATGTCATAAAGAGCATATCCGCTGAAAAAAGTTCTTCCTGCATAAGAGTAAATCAGCTCGTCTGCATGCTCTAAGTACGTTCTTGCCACATGTAAAATTTCTTTTTGTAATTCTGTCATACGATATCCTCTGTTTTTATTCTTTTGTATTTTCATTCGCAGTTCATCTCAGTCGGGGAGACCCCCATCTTCTATAAGTGGGGGATAACAAATTAGT
>JAUNAE010000146.1:372-8893 GCA_030527765.1 Eubacteriales bacterium | reverse complement strand
CCGAAGCATACAAATCTCCGGCCTCATCTGCCTGAACCTCAAGGAGCAGCTCTACATCTCGCGTCTCCTCTGCCGGTGTTTCAATGAGTCCCGGATATCCGGTCTCCGCAGGTGTCTCAACGAATCCTGTATCTTCGGACTCCGCCGGTGTCTCAATCAATCCTGCATCGAGAAGAGCTCCTTCCTCCCGCACTTCCTGAGCAGAAAAGTCCTCCTCTGCCGGTCCTGCGGACAGTTCTTTTCCTGCTGCACTTTTCTTTTCAAGTTCCTCCATGCTATACTGAACCCAACACAAGCACAGAAGAAAGGAGGTCCCCTATGAAAATCACATGCCCCTACTGCGGCAGTTTATTTAACGACACCCTGGAGCACTGTCCGAATTGCGGTGCCGCAAATTCCGGTGCTGTCAGAAAAAGCGGTGATCAGCCCATCACCATCGAAGAACTTCAGAAATGGTATCAGGATCGCGGATTACCGCCATCGGAAGTCACACGCTTTTTCATCGGAGTCGACTACAAAAAACCGAGAGCCTTCGGTATTTACAAAGATTCCCGGACCGGAAACTACATCGTATACAAGAACAAAGACTCCGGCCAGCGGGCCATTCGATATGAAGGAAGTGATGAGGCCTATGCTGTCAATGAACTGTATCAGAGAATGAAGCAGGAAATCATTGAGCAGAAAAAAAATAACGTCAAAAAGTCTCGGAAATCCCGCCCTTCGAATGCTTCCAGACAACACAACTCATCAAACAGAAAATCGAAGAAACCTTTCTCACTTCTTCGCTACCTTTTAAAAATATTCTTTAAGATGACCGGCCTTTACGTAGTCGTCTTTTTGGTGGCTGCGATCCTTGCACCGGGAAGTACCGCCCCACAGGAAGGATATTACAAGTACGAGAATACGGTGTACTACGCCTCCAAGGAGAAGTCCTCCGCCGACGGTACTGTCAATGAACGGCACTGGTTCTCCTATGACACGAACGCCTCCGACTGGTCTAAGCTCCTTACCAAAGAGGATGTTCCGACAGATCTCAGAGAGAAGGATACCGCCGAAGAATACTATTTGTCCGAGGAATGGGATGACTCCATTGGAGCCACGGATTTTTTCGACTCCGCGTCCTATGAAGATCTTCAGAGCAGCTTCAAAGTCCAGACAGGATATTACCAAAACGATGACACTACGCTGTATCATCTGACCGATTTCGCTTATGACAACTGGTACTATTACGACACGGACACAAGCAACTGGACGTCCATCGATGCATCCGAACTGCCGGATGATCTCCTTCGTCCCACAACCTCTGATGATTTCTTCTACACAGCAACATGGGACTCTTCCACACAGGTTACCGACTTCGAGGACAGCGATGCCTACTCCATCTATCAGGATGAGCAGCGTGCCAAAGAAAGTTCATCCTCTTCCAGCAGTTCCGACTCCGATTGGGATTGGGGTTCCGACGACTCCTGGGATTCCGGAAGCACTGACTGGGACAGCGACTGGTAAAGAAACTTTTCTTTACCAGTTTCTCCATGGTATACTAAATGTAAGTACAGGAGAAAGGAGAACTCCATGAAAATCACATGTCCCTACTGCGGCAGTTTATTTAACGACACCCTGGAGCACTGTCCGAATTGCGGTGCCGTAAATTCCGGTGTTGTCAGAAAAAGCGGTGATCAGCCCGTCACCATCGAAGAACTTCAAAAGTGGTATCAAGACCGAGGACTACCACCCGCTGAAGTCACACGCTTTTTCATCGGAGTCGATTACAAAGAGCCGAGAGCCTTTGGTATTTACAAAGATTCCCAGACCGGAAACTTCGTCGTATACAAGAACAAAGACACCGGTCAGCGAGCCATTCGATACGAAGGAAGCGATGAGGCATACGCTGTCAATGAACTGTTCCAGAGACTGAAGCAGGAAATCATTGAGCAGAAAATGAACAACGTCAAAAAAGCTCAGCACTCTACCAGTTCCAATACCTCCGGGGGAAAAAAATCTTCAAAACAAAACTTGATCATATTTATCATTCTCTTTGTCGTATACATCCTTTTGAAGCTGATGTCCTCAGCGGATCACACTTCATCAAATAAAGGAACTACGGTACTAAAGGAAAGCCGCACTGCACCAAAGGAAGGTTATTACAATTACGAAAATACAGTGTACTATGCTTCCAGGGAGAAGTACTACGTCGACGGTGCTGTCAATTCACGCCACTGGTTCTCCTATGATGAGAACGCCTCCGACTGGTCCAGGTTCCTTACCGAAGAACAAGTTCCGGAGGATCTCATAGAGAAGACAAGCGCAAAAGAATACTATCTGTCCAAGAAGTGGGATGACTCCATTGGTGCCACGAATTTTCTCGACTCAACGTCCTACGAAGATCTTAAAAAAAGCTTCAATGTCCGGACAGGCTATTACAAAAACGGTGACACCACGCTGTATCATCTGACCGATTTCGCTTATGACAACTGGTACTATTACGACACGGACACAAGCAATTGGACGTCCATCGATGCATCCGAACTTCCGGATGATCTCCTTCATACTACATCCTCAGATGATTTCTTCTACACCGCAACCTGGGACTCTTCCACACAGGTCACAGACTTCAAGGACAGCGGTGCCTACACCCTCTATAAGGTAGAACAACGTGCTAACACGAAAGACAATTCATCCTCTTCCAATAATTCCCAGAGTTCCAGAAGCTCGGACTATGATTGGGGTTCCAGCGACTCCTGGGATTCCGGAAGCACCGACTGGAGCAGCGACTGGTAAAGAAACGTTTCATAAGCTGATTGCAGCATAAATATCATAAGTGCATTTATGATAAATGTTCTATATCTCGTATAACAGTGTAAGTAAGCAAATGGTGGATACCGGAGGGCATCCACCATTTTTTTGATTATCTTATATTCTCACACAAAAGCGCAGTCCCAAACATCCACGCCACTGTCCTGGAAGACCTCATTCAGTCTCTCACGCAGCATGGCCTTCGTGACACCTTTCTTCAAAACAACCTGCAGGAATCCACCGCCGCCGGCACCGCAGATCATCTGACCTTCCGTCAAATCTTCAATCGATGCAAAAATCATATCAATGGCCGTATTGGTACTTCCCGCATCAATTCGCTTACTCTCCCCCCAGTGCTCAGAGAGAAGCTTCGCAAAACCGTCCACGTTTCCCTTCTCCAGCTCAAATCGCATAAGAACCGCCAGACGCTGAATGTTATAATGCGCCTCCAGAGACTCTCTGTCATTGCTGATGTATTTGCCGACCACATCCCGGAGCAGATTCCTTGCCAGTCTGCGCTGTCCCGTGTAAATTACAGCGAAACGCTCATTCAACTCGGCAATGGTCTCGTCACTTACCATGAGCGGCTGACACACAATCTTCTGGTTCAGTCCCGGAACGGTAGAGATCATCTTGATTCCCGGAACAATCCCTCCGACCTGATCCTGCCATCCACCGCCGGTGGACATAAGCTGTTCCATACACAGAACCCGGTCAAAGATCTCATCCTCTGTGATCTCCACTTCCATCGCCTGATAAAGTGCCTTCACACAGGCTCCTGCGAGAATGGAACTCGTTCCAAGTCCCGAACCCTTCGGAATATCAATCACGCGGGTATTCATATACATTCCGGATCCAAGCTGTTCACAAAGTTCTGCAACAGACAGATCCGCCTTGTGATCCCCGGAATTTCCGGAAGACTTCTCTCCATCCTTCACCGGAATCACTCCACAGGCAATAAGAGCCGCCTTGTGAAGGGCAAAAGGATCCCCCGGATTATTGCAATCCTGCAGTTCTGCAAGATCCTCAAACTCCTTATAACTACCGATATCCGTACTTGCCAGGGCGATCACCGGTTTGTCCAGTTTCTTGATCGTCACCTCAATCGGCAGCTGACCATTGAGTGAAATGGCCGCATTCAGTACGGTTCCTCCGTTCTCCATACAATAGGGCGGAGTATCACTCCATCCGCCGCCCCAGTTCACACGAACCGGCAGATTCACCGTCACATCCTTTGACAGGCGATACGTATCCTTGTAAGAAACACTTCCAAGTGCAGCCGCAAGAGTCGCCTCGCGGATCGTCTCAAAACACTTGTCTCCATAGGATCTCTTCTCGGTGATTTTCCACAGATAAGCATAGATTCGAACCAGTTTTTTGAATTCAGAAAGCTGACTGATATCCTGCTTCTTCGCCTTGTCCATCAGATATTTGATCGTATGCCTATCAAGCTCCGGATGCGCAAAAGCCGTCTCCAGTGCCGGTACCCCATTATCAATATCTTCCAGAATCGCTTCCGCCACGACCTGCTCCGTCAGATTCTCCTGCCACGGAAGAATCGCCGTCACATCCGCCTGATTGAAGCTGTCCTTCAGACTGATTCGTTCAACATTCTCATCTACAGAATCCATAGAAAGAGCATTCGCATCCTCCGCCAGGGCACTAAGTGCATCGAGGGTTTGGCGCACTGCATCTTCAATACTGTCACAGATCGGATAAATCGGTGCCGTCCAGAGATCTCCCTCAGAACCGGGAACCCCTTTGAGTTCCTTTCCAAACAATCGGTTCTCCTTCGGATTATCCTCCACGCCATACATACGGCAGACAAATCGTCCGTCATTCAGCTTCAGGCCATGAAGCACCGTACCATCCGGAACCCGCTCGCCGGTCAGTGTCACACCGGAAATCACACAGCCTTCCCCAATCACACTGTTTCTGTGGATGCGGCTGTCCTCAATATAACTGCCCTGTCCAACCGTAGATCTCTTGCTTACATAACTGTTGCTTACGGCAAAATTTCTCGGAGACAAATTGCTGTTCACAGTACTGGACCAGTCCAGGAACCGATATTCCTCCATGCCCTCTGTCATGAGGTGCAAAAGCTCTCTCGTAGTGCCGAAATGGATGAAGGATGCAGGAGAAAACTGGATCAGCTTCATAGAATGCTTCGACAGTGCCTCCCAGAGCTTCGTTCTGCATTCATGCAATTCCGGGGTAAAATCTCCCTCCGGTTTCTCCAGATAAAACTGCTCCAGAGTAGAATCACTCGCCAGTGGATATAAGAAATCTGCATAAAAAGAAATGCGGGCTTTTTCGTTCACGAACTGATAGTAGGTCTCTTCTGTATCTACAAGACGGTACAGATCCTTCAGAACATCCGAATTCAGAATGACCGCACCTGTATCGATATCCACCATACCACGGCCATCCACCGCACCATAGGATGTCAAAGTCTCCACTGTCTGTTTGTGGAGGAATTTGCCAACCATGCCATTCTCATCCTTCAGGAACACACCATGATTCTTACCGGTCTCCACCTTCTCCTTAATGGAAAGAGCCGCCGCACCTGCACCGTAGAAGTCAATCTGAAGCGCATTAAACAGCAGAAGCACATCTCCGGAACAGATCAGCATGCCTTCGGAAATACGGCTGGCAACGGTACTCATGCCAATCATAAACTCGTCGAACAATGTCGATCTTCTTCCATCCGGCAGAACCCTCGGCACCGGTGAAAAAAGCTTGCCACAGGCAGAATACTGAGGCACACGTTTACTGTCTCCACCGGAATGAATCACGAGAACTTTTTTCCCTGCAAAAGGATTCCCGGACGCAGAGCCACTTCCGGATAAAGCCTTCGAACTCTTCTCCAACTCCTGCTCAGCCACATACTTCACACAGGAAAGCGTCGCTCCACCGGAACCAACTCTCTGGCCATTCAGATCCGGAATCACCTTGTAAACCGTTCGATTCGGAATCTGCTGTTTCTTCAATCTATGGGCAATCTGCACCTCATACGCCTTCGCCTGATCCTCATTGCTCGCAGTCAGAATCACATAATCCCAAACCGGAACCTTCTCATTCTCAAGGGCAGACAGATAATACTCCAAAGCATCGAGATATGACTGTCTTTCAAAAAGTGTTGTATATTTGTTCATGTCAATCCTTCCTCAAAAGCCGATCTGTCACAACGTCTCCATCAAAGTTTTCACTTCTTCACAAGCCTTCACAGTACCCGCGAGAATAGAACACGGAGCATCCAGAGTAATCTTCTGACCATCCACCTGGGTAATCACACCGCCCGCTTCCTCAATAATGATAGATGCTGCGGCATAATCATAAGGCTGCAGCTTCAATTCGAAATAAACCGTATTCGCACCTGCTGCCACACGGCACAGATCCAAAGCTGCAGAACCGCCATTGCGGACACACAGAGAACGAAGGTACAATTCCTTCACAGTTGCAAACAGAAGATCTGTATCTCCTTCATTGTATCTGGCACAGCCAAAAGCAACGATGCCCTCCTCAATGGATTTGTTCTCAATGTGAAGCGGACGATCATTCATGTACGCCCCTTCTCCCCGGACGGCCTTGTACATGGAATCCGTATAAGGATTGTACACAAAACCTGCGATCACCGTACCCTTGTACGCAAGACCAACAGACACACAGCTGAACTGGTATCCGAAGATAAAATTCGTCGTACCGTCAATCGGATCGATGTAGAAAATATACGGTTCCGTCAGATCACGGCCACTGCCCTCCGTATCTTCCTCTCCATAGAAGCCCGCCTCCGGAAGAATCGCAGAAAACTCCCGGATCAGAAACTTCTGGATCTCGATATCGAAGTTCGTAACGAAGTTTGCAAGCCCCTCCTTCTGATGAACCGTAGAAGAAGTGACAGAAGCAGATTTAATTTTTTGACCCGCAGAGCGGATGATAGATTCGATTTGGGTATATAAGTTTGGTGATAACATATAACACTCTCCACATAAAATATCAATACAATTACTGTTCTAAGGTTTTAATCACACGTCCCGGATTTCCGACAATAACAGAATTCGGAGGGAACTTTCCAGATACCACTGCTCCAGCTCCAACCACACACCCTTCTCCTAATTCTGTTCCTTTCAAAATAATCGTATTACATCCTATAAAACAGTTCTTACCGATTTTAATTTCCTTCGCCGGAACTAAATCAGACTCTCCTCCGTGCACATCCTGCAGAAGCTGTAGTCTCGCCTCTGCTTTAATCGGATGGAAGTCATTATCCAAAATCTTACAGTTTCCACCAATAGCAGTATTATCTCCAATAGAAATTCCTTTTCGTGAATAGATTGTTGCCCCGGAGATACCCACATTGTTACCGATATGAATGTAAGCATCTGGATGACGAATCACGATGATAGAACGGCTGTAAAGCCCGACTAAGTTTGACAGAAAAGATGACTTCACTGTCACATTGTTTCCTATGGTAAGGTCGGAGCCCTTCTTTGCATAGATGAAAGGACACCCCTTTAACAGAAGGTTCTTACCGTATGGTATATGCAAGAGTTTTAAGATTATTTTGTAGTAGTTACTGTTCATTATTAACCTCACACTTTCATCATGTTCATATAGAGCAAGAGTAGACCTTTCCAACATTATGATCTTTTATCAGAGAATCTTCGGCCTCCACTAATATTTTCTTTGTGTGATCACCAATCTTCTCAGCCAAATCGGCACTTCCAGCCTTAACACCCAGTGAATTAATTTCGCTATCTGATGCAAATAAGTATAGATCTGATGAAGTACTCATCAGATCTCTTATGGCAATTTCCTGATCTGAAGTTAGTTCTAGTTCACATACATCAGCAAGAAGAACTTCATAGCACCGAAAATGATCTCCATACTTCACTTCGGTAATATGTCTCCCTATATATCGGTATTTTATATCGGCGAAAATCTGAGGATCCAGAATATTTGTATCAATCAGTTCCTCTCTAAATTCACGACCTAAGTTCCCTATATTTTCCCGTCCACTTCCTTTTTTGAAGTGTCTATAAAAACTTCTAATATATTTATCCTTAATACGCAATCTATAATCACGTCGAGATGAATCGTCAATCGGAATTTTATCGTCGTCTTCTGCACAGTATTTACTCCGAAGAACTAGCTTCTCATCCTCAGTAAATTTATATACACCACCTACTGGTTGATATTTTCCAGTTCCTCTCTCATTTTTAACAAGAAAATATTTTCCATCAACTTTGATTCTAAACAAATATGCAAAGGATATCCTTATAAAGTCCTCTTTGCCGATTAGCTTACCGCGTTCATGCTTTCTAAGAGATGATTTCCAATTTCGATTGTCAAACAAATCAACAATATATTCACCTAATTTAGGTATTGATAGCCCCGCTACAACTCCGCCAATTGTAGACACAATCGTGCAGCAATTATTGTCTCCAATCACTATTGCAGCAATACTCACCAATGTAATCCCCAAAAATAATATCAAACGTAATACTTTCTTTTTCATTACTCGCTTCCTATTTCTACATCGACATGTCCTATCGCCACACAGACATTATTTCGTATAATATAGCATTCAATATAGTGATCTCCTCTAAATAAGGCATTCTCATGAATAGATAAACCTCTATCAACTATTTGCCCTCTAATGTCGTTGCGTTTTTCAGCTTCTGTTCCATTATTTTTTACTTTCCATAGAACTTTGTCATACGATGGG
>JAUNAE010000146.1:0-362 GCA_030527765.1 Eubacteriales bacterium | reverse complement strand
GTATATACCTCTTAAAAACTGATGCATACTCCGTTAAATACCTATAAATCGGCATATTTCTAATTCCATTGCCAGACACTTCACACTGAATTGTTGCATCATAGATTTCGCTAACCAGATACTGATCTTCGATAAATTGCTCTGTATCATCGTACCTTCTTATAGATTTAACCGAAAAAGATTCATTAATCTGAGACTTTTCGATTTTACTGCTCAGATCCGCCCAATATGCGTGATTAAAGAAGCCTCCCCATGCATCTATGGCTTGATTTCTAGTACACGATGTATCAAACAGAATCGATAATTTACCAATCTCTGTTTTTAACCGATTCTTCCAATTGCTCATACGAGTTCTATCAATA
>JAUNAE010000630.1 GCA_030527765.1 Eubacteriales bacterium | reverse complement strand
GATTACGCCGATCCGCATTTCTTTTGTTCACTGCGTCAGAAAGAGGGCTTACCTGACTGGAATAAGCTTCCTTCTCTCTGACCATGGTAATTCCAACAAGCTGCAGTTTATACGCCAGCATCATATACAGTTTGTTGAACGGAAGCGCATGTAGCTTTTGATTGGTCACATGCCCCAGATCCTTATCCTTTCGGATGTTTGTGATATCTCCGATCACGACCGTGTGGATGTCATGTTCCTGGCAATACCGTACGATGTATCTCGTGATCTTGTGCAGATAATCATGAATAGCATTCGCACGAGCCCTGTATAAACGGGTTATGTGCCTGGATCCTTTAGGGTGCCGGATACCTTTCTTTGTCTGCAGACGATGCCACTGTGACTGCACACGACCAATCTTTTTATTGTAGTAATGGCACAATGACAGATACTTTCTCCCAAGCACGAAGGAGTCTCCATTGCCTGAGCTGTAGCACGTCATCAGGTTATGTATTCCCAGATCAATGGACAAATACTGACCGTTATCGCCAAGAAGTTCTGTATCATCGATCTCGTAGATGGCGATAATGCTGCAGACTCCGTGAACCGGCGGATAGACTTTCAGCTGTTTAATATGATCCATGACCTTGAAAATCAGATTTTCAAGGTAAAGAAAGTCAGCATGGATATCATACGTATCAGCCATAAAGTTTTTCAACCGCTTTGGGAGTGAGAGCCTGACCCTTGCGGAACCGGTCTCATGAACGATCCCATTCTGCATATAGGTTATCGGCATGGATTCCTGTTTGTAATGCGGTGGATTTGGATTTTCGATACCGCCAGTCTTTTGGAGCTGATAGAAAGACTTCCAGGATTTATCCAGCAGCTTGCATACTTCCTGTGCCGTCTGAGATGGCAGTTGTTTATACCATACATCATCCTTGTGCGCCTTCTTCTGATAAAACCAGTCCGGATAAGACACCGGCAGAGACATATCCTTGTAGTGATGGCGTTCGTAGTTACAGACATTCCAGAGTTTTGAAGCTGCATAGCACATATGCCCAAGGATGTTTGCATCGTGATTTTCAATTTTCACCGTAGACTTATGTGATAAGAGCATAACGTTTCCCTCCTTTAGTAAGATTTACTCTGGCGTTCGATGTAGCGTTTGATGTTTTCCTCGGATACCGAGCCAATGGTTTCGCAGTAGTACGAATGATTCCATAGCTGCCCCTTCCAGAGTTTTTCTCGAATCGAGGGAAACTGCTCATAGAGCTTACGCCCTGTAATACCCTTTAGATACTTAACGATCGTGGTAACGGAAAGCTTTGGAGGTGCAGTGATAAAACAATGAATATGATCCATCTCACCGCATTCAAACAGCTGTACCGAGAAGCCTTTTTCGTCAGCAATCTCCTGAACAAGCATTTTGAGATAAGCTTCAATTTCCGCGTTAAGAATCTTGCGCCTGTGCTTCACTGACCACACCACATGGTAGTTAATATTACATACAGAAGTACGATAATATATAAGATTATTGTTCATACACATAGTATATAATATAGAAAAGAAAAAAGCAACCATATGTTCGACATATGGTTGCAAAAAGCGCTCTCATCTCGGTAATTGAATTACCGAGGCTTCCCGCTTGTTATCCTAAAAACCGCGGGCAAAATGCCGCGGTTTTTTGCTTTCAATCATTATCATCAAT
>JAUNAE010000145.1 GCA_030527765.1 Eubacteriales bacterium | reverse complement strand
GTGGGCTGCGATGTGACCCTGGAAGCACTGGCAGGTGCCGTGATCAGGGTGAGATAAACAATAAATACCTCGATCAGACATGAAAATCTGACCGAGGTATTTTATTGTTTTACGAGATTTTTAACCGTACAGCTTAACACTGTGGCTTTAGATAGATGTGATACTTGCTATTTTTCTCATTGTTAGTATTTGCACATAGTATCATTGGAATGACAATCCCCTGATCATCGATTGCTTTGGGTAGAGCAATGGGCGAAATAATACTATCTGAAAATCCTAAATAAAAATAGCCTTAACGACATGCAATAGCTGAAAGTCGAGAAGGCTATTTCTACTTAATACCTGCAATTATTTCAATCCACTACCGGTATACCGGCAGACAACGTAATAGTATCTTATCATGAGAGGCTAGTCAAATATAGCAATAATAAATGTAAATTAAAATAGAAATTCAATTGAATGTAATAAGTATTTGACTATCTGATATAAGAGGAGTAATCTCATCCTTATAGAGGGGGGAGCATCATGAAGAATTTCATCGCTCATATCAGAAGTACAGATAATGCTATACAGAGTGTGAAGGTACATTGTGAAGGTGTTGCCGCGCGGGCATCAGAGTTTGGAAAATCGATCGGGTGCCAGAAATTATGTGAATTGATGGGATTACTCCATGATATCGGTAAGCTGAATGATGATTTCACAATGTATATTTCCGGAGACAGCAATATAAAACGAGGAGAAATTGACCATAGTTATGCTGGCGGGAAATATCTCTATGTATTGGCAAAAGAACATGGTGGCGGGGAGCTGATTGAAACAGCGGTATTTATAGGTCACTGTATCATGACACACCATGGATTGACAGATTGGCTGGATGATCTGGGCAAGGATACGTTTATACGCAGAATACAAAAGGATGAGCGCTTTGCTGAAATTAAAGCGAATGTTGCGACTGTTATTTCAGAGGAAGAAGTACTTCAATTACTGTACGCCGCAAAAGAAGAATATTACCAAATCAAGGATCGCTGTAAAAGACTTGCAGCTAACCTTACTCCAAAGATAAAACGAAGTACGTTTGCCTTTTATATGGGGATGTATGAACGATTGATCCTTTCTATGCTGGTTGACGCTGATCGCACAGATACGATTAATTTTGAGTTAGACGATGAAATCGAGCAGAAAGTTGAACCATCATTTTGGAAAGCAGCATCGGAAAAGATGGAAGAGCAGTGTGAGCAGTTTCGCAAAAAGACTGATCGAATATCCGTCCTTAGAATGGATATCTCTGACCGTTGTGCAGCCTATGCGGCACATGAAGTGGGGGTGTGTAAACTAGTTGTTCCAACTGGGGGTGGAAAAACATATTCCGGAATGAGATTTGCTATAGAGTACTGTAGAAAACACAGCAAAGATAGAATATTATATTGCGCTCCGTATTTGAGTATTTTGGAACAGAATAGTGGAGTATATAAAGCTCTTTTTCCCAATGAAAGTTACCTGGAACATCACTCAGACATGATCCCCCAAATACTAAATCACGCCGGAGGTCAGGCTGAACAGGAGCTGGCCCATTATGAACTGGTGAGTCAGTCGTATACTGATCCGGTTATTGCCACGACGATGGTCTCTTTTATGAATATTTTTTTTGATGGCAGGATGACTTCCGTGAGGAGAATGCATAGGCTGTGCAACGCGGTTATTCTTATTGATGAGGTTCAGTCTATTCCAGTGAAATGTGTGTCCATATTTAATCTTGCCATGAATTTTATGTCACATATAGCAGGGACAACGATAGTGTTATGCTCTGCAACGCAACCGGGGTTTGAAAATAATCCGTATGCACTGCTCCTGGATAAAGATCCGAGTATGACAGGTGATTATGCAGTGGATTTTATCAATTTTCAGAGAAACCGCTTAGTGCCGTTGGATTGTTCTACTGGATATACAACAGAAGAAGCTGCCGCATTTTGCCTGGAATGTCTGGAAAAACAGGGAAGTACTTTATTCATTGCCAATACAAAGGCAACAGTGTTAGCAATGTACCAAATTTTGAACGATCAAGTGGGGACAGATACCTATGTCAGACATCTCTCCACAGGAATGTGTGCAGAACATCGACGAGATGTGTTGAAAGACATCAAACAATTGCTAAATGAAAATAAAAAAGTCATTTGCGTCACGACTCAACTGATAGAAGCGGGTGTGGATATAAGCTTCCCGTGTGTTGTGAGAGCGTTAGCCGGACTGGATAACGCCGCACAGGCAGCAGGCAGGTGTAATCGAAATGGCGAATTTCCAGGTATAAGAGACGTCTATTTCCTGAAGCTGAAAGATGAAAATCCAGGTAGTCTTTATGATATTACTGCAGCACAGGCAATATCACAGGAAATGATCAGCAGCGGAAACTATGATGATTATCTCGATGTCGCTGTTATGTCAGATTATTTTTACAAACTGTACAGGGATCGTCAGAAAGAATTGGATTATCCCGCCACAGATGCGGGGAGAAGCACAACCTTGCTGCAATTGCTGTCAGTAAATGAAAGTAGGTGTTCACAGTCTTCGCGTGATCCAGATGTGAGACATCAGGCTTTTAAATCAGCAGGTGAAAAATTTCAAATGATTGATAACGGGACAGTTGATGTAATTGTGCCGTATGGTAACAGGGGCAAGGAAATAATTTTAGCATTAAATGGAGATATCAGCTTGTATCAGGAAGGCAAACTGCTGAGGGAAGCACAGAAGTATACCATAAGTGTTTATCCCAACCTGATAGTCAAACTGGAAAAAGAGAATGGATTACTAAAACTTCCATGTGGAACACTGGCATTATCTGAGAATTTTTATGATGAAAAAGTGGGAATAAGTATTCCTAAAACCAATTCGATGGAATTACTCATGATGTAGAGAGGGGGATCAGAATTGAAATGAGTGTTTATAGAAATACAGTGGAGTTTATGGTCAGCGGGGATTATGCACTGTTTTCAGATATTTTAACAAGGCCGGGAGGTGAAAAATTTTCTTATCCTGTGCCGACTTATGAAGCGTTAAAAGGGATCATCAGCAGTGTGTACTGGAAACCAACATTTATATGGATTATTGATTCTGTCAGAATAATGCATCCAATCAGCACAGAAAGAAAAGGAATTCGGCCAATAAAATATGGCGGGGGAAATGATTTATCGTACTACACATATTTAAAAGATGTGTGTTACCAGGTACGAGCGCATTTTGAATGGAATGAAAACAGGTCTGAGCTTGCACAGGATCGAAATGAGCATAAACATCATAATATTGCCAAACGAATGATTGAGAGAGGCGGCAGGAGAGATATTTTTCTGGGGACGAGAGAATGTCAGGGATATGTAGAACCATGCGAATTTGGTTCCGGAGAAGGGGCATATGATCAAACCGGAGAAATCATGTATGGCTTAACTTACCATGGAATTACTTATGCAGATGAAGCAGTCCGTGATGAGGATCAGGGAATGCTGACGGTCCGTTTATGGAACCCAGTCATGCGGGATGGAATTATACAATTTATCCGACCAGAAGAATGCACAGCAACACGTCATATTAGACGCATGAAGGAAAAGCAGTTTGGTGAAGCTCTCAATAACTTTAGCGGATTGTCTGAATTTGAGGGAGGTGCTCCGTTTGAGTTGGATTAATGAATTGTACTTGGCCTATCAAAAGATAGAAAGTAACGAAAAAAACACGCTGCTCCCGATTAGTCATTCCACAGCAAATGCTCAGATCGAAATAATGATCAAAGAAGACGGAGAATTTGTCAGCGCTACCAGAATAACAGATAAAAAAAGGAGTGTGACAATCATCCCGGTAACTGAAGACTCTGGTGCCAGAAGTGCGGGTATATTTCCGCATCCATTAAATGATAAACTTTTTTATATTGCTGGTGATTACAGTAAATATGTTTCCGAAAAGAAAAACGATAACAGCGAATACTATAAGGCCTATATGGAGCAGCTGTTATCATGGAAGAATTCTGAATACCATCATATGGCTGTGGAAGCGATATACAAATATCTTGCAAAAGGATGTGTTATGCGCGACCTGATTAATGCAGGAACTCTAATTTTGGATAATACCAGTGGTATGATTTCAGATGATGAAAAAATCAACGGCATTGATCAGAAGGATTCTTTTATCAGATTTCGCATTTCCTACAAAGATATAACACGTGAAACCAAAACCTGGGAGGATGTAACGTTATATCAGGCCTATCTGCAGTTCAGTAAATCAGTCATGGGAAATAGTCAGCTGTGCTATGCCAGCGGAGAAATACTTCCTGTTACTTATAAGCATCCATCCAAGATCAGAAATGCAGGTGATAAGGCAAAACTGATTTCCACCAATGATGAAAGCGGCTTTACCTATAGAGGAAGATTTCAGGACAAAACACAGGCACTTTCCGTAAGCTATGAATATTCCCAAATGGCACATAACGCCTTGAAATGGTTGCTGGCTGAAGATGGCATCCATGTAGGTACTTTGGCAATTGTAGCATGGGAAAGTAATCTTCAGAGACTGCCTGCAATTATTGAACTTCAGGAAGAGGATAAGGATGACGAGTTTAACGATTTTGAAGACATGGAACCGGAGGACAAGCCGATGGCAGTTTTCAGAAATCGTCTGCAGAAGCAAATTTGGGGGAAATTGTCCACCATTGATATACAGTCAAAAACAATGATATTAGGAGTAGATGCAGCAACCACCGGCAGACTAGCCATTTCAATATACACAGAGCTGAATACTTCTGAATTCTTGAAAAACATTGAGCGTTGGCACACCTCTATTTCCTGGTATCGCTTTAATCCAAAGACTAAACAGCGAGAAATTTCTACTTTTTCGCTCTATGAGATTGTGGATTTTGCATTTGGCACAGAGCAGGGAGGGAATATACAGGCAAAGGATGAGTTGAGAGGAGAAACGATTTGCCGCCTGATCCCATGTGTTGTCCAGGGGAGAAAAATCCCACAGGATATTTTGAGAGCAATGCAGCATAAAGTAGAAAATCCAGTTGCCTATGAAAAAAACATAAATTGGAAGAAGTCACTGGAATGCGTCTGTGGTCTAATCAAACGCAAAAAACTGGAAAACAATTCAATGTTAAAGGAGGAATATATAATGACGGAGGGATGGAAGGAACCAACCCGGGATAATCTGTATGGTATGCTCCTGGCAATTGCTGACTTTATCGAGGAGACATCCTATGAGGAGATAAATGCGCGGACAACAAACGCTATGAAATCCTTTGAGGCATTTAGTAATCGCCCATATCAGACATGGCAAACATTGTATAGCAGGATTGTCCCCTATCTGAATAAGATGTCGGTCAAAAAGCAGCGGTATTGTCATAAGATGATAGAAGATGTGATGACACAGTTTAGTTTGGATGATTATAAAAATAATACAAAGCTTCAACCGGAATTTCTGTTGGCATTTTATTGCATGAAGAAAAAATTATATACAAAGCAGATAGAGAATAAAGCGGAGGAGGAAGAGTAACATGGGAGTATTGCAGAATAAAATTGATTTTGTCGCTATTGTAACAGCAACAGATGCCAATCCGAACGGTGATCCGCTGGATGGAAATCGCCCGAGGATTAATTCCGACGGTTATGGAGAGATGTCAGATGTCTGTATTAAACGAAAGATCAGAAATCGACTTCAGGATATGGGAGAAAAGATTTTTGTTCAGTCTGATGATCGATGCGATGATGGATGCGACAGCCTGAGAAGCAGAGCGGCGGCCTGTGAAGCATTGAAAAAAGCAGGGGCTGGAAAGAATGCAGATCGGGATGTGTACGCTAAAGCCGCCTGTGAAGAATGGATAGATGTCAGAAGTTTTGGACAGGTATTTGCATTTAAGGGTGAAAATGTATCCGTAGGTGTAAGAGGCCCGGTATCCATTCACCAGGCTGTCAGTGCATCAACTGTAGATATTGTGAGTATGCAGATCACGAAGAGTGTAAACGGAGAGTCAGGTAAGAATGCAAAGGCATCTGATACTATGGGAATGAAACACCGTGTAGCATTTGGGCTATATAAGATTAAAGGAAGTATCAATTGCCAGCTTGCAGAAAAGACGGGTTTTTCAGATGAAGATGCTGAAAAAATCAAAGAAGCATTAAAGACATTATTTGAAAACGACAGTTCGTCAGCACGTCCGGAAGGCAGTATGGAAATGTGCAGATTGTACTGGTGGAAACACGACAGTAAGACACCCGCTGTTTCAACAGCAAAAATTCATCGTTCTGTGAAGATCGTTGAAAAGGATCCGCTGAAGAAACCGATGTCAGTTGATGACTATAATATCGAGTTGGAAGATATAGGGATAAAGCCGGAGATATATGATTTTGTATGAAAAGATATGAAGAAGATGAATATTTGATGCTTTCCGGGATACAGCATTTTTCTTTTTGTAGAAGGCAGTGGGCCCTCATTCATATTGAACAGCAGTGGGTGGAAAACGATAGAACCGTTGATGGTGATATCATGCATAAGCGTGCCCACGATAGGGAAATGCGTGAAAAACGCGGCGATCTGATAATTGTAAGGGGGATGGCGGTGTCATCCCCCACACTGGGAATAACGGGAGAATGTGATGTTGTGGAATTTCATCGAGATGATCAGAATGGAGTTTCAATTTTTGGAGAGAAAGGAAGGTATACACCGCTTCCCATTGAATATAAAAGAGGTCAGCCTAAAGAAACAGAAGCGGATGTGCTGCAGTTGGCAGCTCAGGCAATGTGCCTGGAAGAGATGCTATGCTGTGAAATCCCAGTAGGTTATCTGTTTTACGGAAGCACAAAAAGGCGGACAAAAGTACTGATTACTGATCAGATAAGAGAAGATGTAAGAGCGCTCGCGTACGAAATGCATCAGTATTACGCACGTGGATATACACCAAAGGCAAAAAGAAAAAAGTCATGTAATGCGTGTTCATTAAAAGATATCTGTTTGCCAGTATTACAAAAGAAAGAGGTTACAAAATACTTGGAAAGCAAACTTTATGGAGAAGAAAGCCATGAAGAAATTACTTAATACACTATATGTTTCTTCACCAGAAAGCTATTTGTCACTAGATGGGGAGAACGTTGTTTTAAAACAGAATGATGAAATAGTAGGAAGGGTCCCTCTGCATAATA
The DNA here is from genome assembly GCA_030527765.1 of Eubacteriales bacterium. Next base: position 1,803 of record JAUNAE010000145.1, on the reverse strand, counting down.
TAGATCGCATCGTTTCCTTTGGGTACAGAGGGGTAAGCCCGGCACTTATGGGAAAATGTGTCAAGGATCAGATAGAACTTGTTTTCTTAAATATGAGTGGAAAGTTTCTGGCACGAGTTGAAGGATCAATCAGTGGAAATGTGCTTTTGAGAAAACGTCAATTTGAGATTTCAGAAAATGAGTCACAGAGTATAGACATAGTCAAAAACATGATTGCCGGAAAGATTTATAACAGCAGGCAGGTTCTGCTGCGGACTGTTCGAGATCATAGTCAGAGGATAGATGCTGAGCAGATTAAAAAGAAGGCAGAGTATTTGCAAACATCTTTGGATAAGTGTAGATCCGTAGACACAATAGACTCTCTTCGTGGGATAGAAGGAGAAGCAGCGAGCATCTATTTTTCTGTGTTTGATCAGATGATTTTACAACAAAAGGGTACATTTATATTTGAGGTCAGAAGTAAACGTCCACCCATGGATAAGGTTAATGCGCTTTTGTCATTCTCATATTCTTTGTGTACCAGTATGTGTGGTTCAGCACTGGAGTCGGTCGGCTTAGATCCATATGTGGGGTATTTACATACAGACAGGCCGGGACGGAGATCTTTAGCATTAGACCTGGTAGAAGAGTTTCGTGCATGGATGTGTGATCGGTTTGTTCTATCGTTAATTAATAAGAAGCTAGTCACTGAAGATGACTTTATACAAAAAGAAGATGGTGCAGTTTTTCTTACTGATGAAGGCAGAACAAAATTTCTCACTGCATGGCAAAATAGGAAAAATGAGACAATTACACATCCATTTCTTGAAGAAAAAATAGAATGGGGTATGCTTCCATATGTCCAGGCATTATTACTGGCAAGATATATGCGTGGTGATTTGGATGGATATCCGGTATTTTTGTGGAAGTGAGGATATGCTTGTACTAATTACATACGACGTAAATACTGAAACAAAGCATGGCCAGAGCAGATTGCGAAAGGTAGCAAAGGTCTGCACAAATTATGGAACAAGAGTTCAAAATTCTGTATTTGAATGTATCATGGATGCAGCCAAGAGCAGAGAAGTAAAAGCCATCCTTGAGGATATAATTGATAAGGATAAAGATAGTTTAAGGTTCTACTATCTAGGGGACAGGTATAAAACCAAAGTAGAACATATCGGGGCTAAAGAAGTAAAGCGGGTTGATGCGCCCCTTATATTCTGAGGGTTAGCCTGTTTTACAGAGTATAGACTCTTGTTCATGCTATGCGGTGCGAAAGGGTAGTAAACATAAATTTTCAAGGGGATTCGCACCGAAAAATGAAACTAAAAACATCAAAACTTGCGTTGTGATTACAATGTATAAATAAGCTTTATCGCAAATTATACAAGGATTTCTATCTGATAGATGGATAAAATTGTATGATTTTGCTGTCTCCTCCCACACGGGAGGAGTGGATTGAAATTATGTAGCTGATGAGAATGGTCTTGCCGCAGGTAGTCTCCTCCCACACGGGAGGAGTGGATTGAAATAAATACTCGTGTGCAATGGCAGGATTCTGCTGACGTCTCCTCCCACACGGGAGGAGTGGATTGAAATACACTTGCTAATGCTGTCCCGGCTGGTGGTAAACGTCTCCTCCCACACGGGAGGAGTGGATTGAAATTATGGAATTGATAACAAGAGTGCAGCGCAGAACGTCTCCTCCCACACGGGAGGAGTGGATTGAAATCACTGTACGCCCTGATGCTTTATCCAGGACAAAACCGTCTCCTCCCACACGGGAGGAGTGGAGTGAAATATATCTGCGGTTAAACAGAC
>JAUNAE010000629.1 GCA_030527765.1 Eubacteriales bacterium | reverse complement strand
ATGACAGGATATCTGAGCAGATCAGTGACAGCTCATGGAATTAGTAACACCAATGAATATGGAGGAGATAATCGAAAGACAGAGTGCCACTGTCCAAGCTGCCAAAATGCATTTCGTGCTTGGCTGAAAGCTCGATACAAAACACTGGATGCCTTAAATTATGCATGGTGGACAGAATTCTGGAGCAATACAATAGCGGATTGGGAAGAGATTCATAGTCCGATTTTTTATGGAGAATACTCACTTCATGGTCTGAAACTTGATTGGCGCAGATTTATGAGTGATCAGTATATTGACTTTTGTAGGAATGAAATAAAATCTGTAAGAAAATACAGTGACCGACCTGTAACAACAAATTTGATGGGAGCATTCAAACCAATTAACTATTTCAAACTCGCTCGAGAACTGGATCTGGTGTCTTTGGACAGCTATCCATTTTGGCACTTTGAGGAAAACGAACAGAATCAGGCAATGCGTGCTTCTTTTTCTAATTCGCTAATGAGAAGTCTGAAAAGACAGCCATATCTTTTGATGGAGAGTGTACCATCTGTAGTTAACTGGATGCCGCGTTGTTCGTTGAAAAGACCCGGAATGCATGAACTTTCCTCTTTGCAGACAATTGCGAACGGGGCCAACAGTGTACAGTATTTTCAGTGGAGAAAAGGACGTGGAGGAAGTGAAAAATATCATGGTGCTGTCATTGACCATAAAAACGGTGGGAACACAAGAGTTTTTCGTGATGTAGCTTCTTTGGGTAAGCGACTAGAAGAGATTACAGATGTGGTGGTTTCCACATGCAATCAGCCGAAGGTTGCTTTGGTATTTGATTGGGAAAACTGGTGGGCAGCAGATGATGCACAGGCAACGTTATTCCCGTTCGACTATTTCTCGCATTTTATTCCATACTATGATGCCTTCTGGAGGTTGGGAATTGATGTGGATATTGTGGATATGGACTCTTCGCTGGATGGATATAGTCTGGTGGTGGCACCGATTAATTACATGTATCGCGGGTCGTATATTGATCGGGTGCGAGAGTACGTAAAGAATGGCGGTACGTATGTGACTACATATTGGAGCGGAGAAGTGGATGACAGTGATCTCTGTTTTACAGGAAGACATCCTCTTACTGATGTTCTGGGAATTTGCATAGATGAGATTGATGTTCGCCCATTGAAACAGAAAAATCAGATCCATCTGGAAGAACAGGACTTTGAGATTGAAGACCTCTGTACATTGGTACATGCAGAGTTAGCAGAGGTTCTTGGAACTTATACGGATGATTTCTATGCAGGAATGCCGGCGGTAACTGTGAATCAGTATGGGCATGGAAAAGCATATTTTTTAGCAGCAGAGGGAAAAGTTGACTACATCAAAGAGATATACAGAAGGCTGGCTGAAGATCTTGATCTGAAATCGGGATTTCAGGCAGAACTTCCGGAAGGGGTGCTTGTAAACGAGAGAATTGGAGAGGATGGTTCCCTGTTTTTTGTACAGAATTTTAACGATCATCCAAGCAAAGTTATGATTCATAAAGAATATCTGGATATTGAGAAGAAAACAGTGATTTCTGGGGAGCATATCTTAAAACCATATGAAGTGAAGCTGTTATGGAAGCATCTGTAAGTATTTTTCATATAATGACGTATAGCATATAAATATAATTGTAAGATGAAAAGGAGACTAGGTTGATATGAGACA
>JAUNAE010000144.1 GCA_030527765.1 Eubacteriales bacterium | reverse complement strand
GTATAAAGAACCAAAAATCAATATTGAAAAAATACGCTGATGATAATGGATTTACTAACACTGAATACTTCGTTGATGATGGATGGAGTGGCACGAACTTTGATAGACCGGACTTCCAACGCATGATTACAGAAATTGACGCAGATCGTGTGGGAACTGTCATCGTAAAAGATATGAGCCGACTTGGTAGAGATTATCTTAAAGTGGGTTATTACACAGAGATTGCATTCCCGGAGGCAGATGTCAGATTCATAGCCATCAACAATGGTGTTGACAGCAACAATCAACAGGACAGCGACTTCACACCATTCCTAAATATCATCAATGAATGGTATGCCAAGGATACGAGCAAGAAAATCAGAGCCGTGTTCAAGGCTAAGGGTGAGTCTGGAAAGCCTCTCAGCACTTCTGCACCATATGGTTACAAGAAAGATCCAGAGGATAAGAATCATTGGATTATCGATGAACCTGCAGCAACAGTTGTAAGGAATATATTTCAATTAACGATGCAGGGATATGGTCCAACTCAAATTGCGGGAAAGCTGGAAGAAAATAAGGTTTTAACGCCTACTGCTTATTATAAGGAACAAGGATTATATCAAAATGTGGTAATTGATAATCCTTATAGTTGGAGCCATAAAACCATAACAGGGATTCTAGAAAGATATGAATATGCCGGACACACCGTCAATTTCAAAACAAGAAAGAAATCCTACAAAGTTAAGAAGCAGATAAAGAATGATCCTTCTGATTGGCACATTTTCAAAGATACTCACGAAGCCATTGTCAACGAAGAAACCTTCCAAACGGTAAAACGAATCCGTGATGGCAGACGTAGACCTACACCGCTTGGTGAAATGCCGATATTATCCGGAATGGTATTTTGCGCAGACTGTGGTGCTAAGCTTTATCAGGTAAGATGCAAAGGATGGCCACACGAACGAGAATATATGGTATGTGCAAATTATCGCAAGAAAAGGAAAAAGGTGTGCGAATCACACCAAATCAAGAATGTGGATATTGAAGCCGCACTCCTATATTCCATTCAGCAAGTTACTGCATTTGCCAAGGAACACGAGGCGGAATTTGTAGAGCTTGTAACCAAGACGAATGCCAAAGCTGCGGAGCGTGAAATCAGAGAAAGCAAGAAAGAATACGAACAGTCAACTGCCAGAATGAGTAAGCTTGATTCCTTCATTCAGAAGCTTTTCGAAGATAATGCGGAAGGCAAAATCAGTGATGAGCGTTTTGCGAAGATGACAGCTACATATGAGGCGGAGCAGCATGACCTGCAAGACCGTGTCCAAGTACTAGAGGCGATTATTGAAGAAGCTACAGAGAAAACCGCCAATGTTGACAGCTTCCTTAAAATCGTCCACAGGTACACAGACATTCAGGAATTGGACGCAGAAATCATCAGGACTTTCATCGAAAAGGTGTATGTATACCAGAACGAAAAACTATGGTCACGTGATACCAAGAAGCTGAAAATCGTTTTTAACTTTATTGGGGATATTCAAATCCCGAGCAATGAAAAAACGGCATAGCCGATATTTCACGACTATGCCGAATTTTTTAAACCTGAGAACATCCCTTACGGAACTTACCTTTAGGTAAAACGCCTTCGTTTTAATGAATGTAATATTATAATACGATCCGAGATATGTCAATAGACGATCCCGTTCCGCCCGGAAATTCCTTATTTTGCATTTTTCAAATTGGTTGCTGCGAAAAGCGAAGAGGAAGGTGTTAGTGGAGCCAGTAAGACACGTCCTGTTCCTTTATATACATTTACGAGTCCTTCCCCTGAAACTGCAGATCCGACCAATGTCTTTCCGGACCTCTCTACCGTAAACTGAAGACTTCCGGACCAGCAAATTGCAAAGCTTCCATCGATCTTTAAAACATCGTTTTCCAGAACTACTTCCACTATTTCAGAGCGTGGAACATTGCTCTCCAGAACACAGACTCCTTTCCCGTTCAGTTTTAAGTTAAATAACCCTTCGTTGCCTGCTATAGCGGATGAGAATGTTGATCTTGCCTGGATCTCTTGACGAACACTGTTTTCACAAGCAAGGAACATTCCGTCTTCTACCACGAGACCTCCCTCCCAGTCTTGTGCATCCTCTAAAAGGAGATACTTAAAAGTCGGTTCCGTAACAAGTATTCCGGTTCCAACATACTCCGGTTTGATTGCCGATTCTTTTGTTACAGATCCCTTGATCATCTTTCCAAAAAGATCACCTACACCTTTTACGCCTGTTGTCGCACTGACGTTTCCCGCTGTCCACTGCATTGCACCTGCCTGCAAAACAATTCCGCTATTCGGTGTAAGCTCCGCAATCACCTGTCTTCTGCGCACATTCATCTGTGCCATAAAATATTCTTCTGCCGCATTTACCGGTGATACAGAATAATCCGCTATATGTTCTACGATGGAAAAAGGTCCTTTCTTTGCAGTGACCTGATGCTTATCTCCGGTTAAATTATGAATTCTAAACATATTTTCTATCCTCCCATATTTCTCTGCGAAATTAAACTTTCTGTATAACGTATTCTGCCGGAGACCTCCGGCCTGACAATTGGATATATCAAATAAGTCCTGTAATGAAAATTACCAGTATGAGGAGCGGAACTACAAACTGCAAATACGGCTTGAGCCAGCGCGGCATTTTCAATCCGTCCCCTTTGTTTATCTCTGCAAAATAGTTGTCAAATCCCCATCCGAAGCGTGTTGTGCAGAACAACAGGAATGTGAGCGCACCCAGCGGAAGGAATATATTGCTGAGGAGGAAGTCCTCACTATCCAGTATATCCCTGCTGCCGAGAATGTGCAACCCTGAAAGAAGATTGTATCCAAGCGCGCAGGGAAGCGACAGGATAAACATCACAGCGCAGCAAATAAAAATTGCCTTCTTTCGGCTGATTTTCATGCTGTCGATAACAATTCCGACAAGGTTTTCAAATACCGCAATTACGGAAGACAGTGATGCGAAGGACATGAATACAAAGAATAATGTCCCCCAGATCCTTCCGCTGTTCATGTGCGTGAACACCTGCGGAAGCGTCACAAAGATCAGTGACGGTCCCTGATCTGCAGAAACTCCGAAACTGAAGCAGGCCGGGAAAATAATGAGTCCCGAGACAATCGCAACAAATGTATCAAGAAGTGCGATCTGAATAGATTCTCCGAAGATCGAGTGTTCCGAATCCATATAACTTCCGAAAACTTCCTGCGATCCGATACCCAGACTGAGCGTGAAAAATGCCTGCGACATTGCCGCCACGACTACATTGCCGATTCCGATATCGAGTATGCTCTGCAGATTCGGAAGCAGATAGAAGTTAATTCCCTCTCCCGCTCCGGAGAGCGCCATACTGTTCACCGCAAGAATCAGGATAAGTGCGAGAAGCCCGATCATCATGATCTTCGTCACCTTCTCGAGTCCTTTTTGTACACCGCCCAGCAGAACTGCAAATCCGAATCCGACAACGATTCCCATAAACAGAACCGTACTTCCGGGACTTGCAAGCAGATTTGAAAATTCCCCGGCGATCTGATCTCCGGAAATATTCTCGAACGTTCCCGCCGCAAATTTATATGCGTAAGCAAGCATCCAGCCGGCAACGGTCGTATAGAACATCATGAGAAGCGTGCAGCCCACCAGACACAGCCAGCCGTGAATATGCCATTTCTGTCCGCTCTTTTCGAGCTTTTTATACGCCCCCACCGCCGTCTGCCGTGTTGCACGTCCGACTGCCAGCTCCATCGTCATAACCGGAATTCCCATAAGCACAAGGAAGATCAGATACAGAATTACAAAGATCGCACCTCCGTTCTGTCCCACCATATAAGGAAATTTCCATACATTACCGATTCCTATGGCACACCCCGCACTCACAAGCAGAAAGCCCAGTCTCGATTTAAAACCTTCTCTTTCCGTTTTCTCCACCTTTAAATATCTCCTCCGTTTTTCTCTCATATTTAAGTAAATGCCGTTTTTTTTACCGGGCATAACAAAAGCCTGAAAATTGCTTTTCAGGCTTTACTATTATACTTTACATTGGAAAAGATATCCATTGCAGTTTATTTATTCTCTCTTTTTTTATTCCATTCTCTCCTTACTCATCACTTTTTCAAATCCGAACATTCCGTCAAAATCATCTCCTTCACTCTCTGCCTCCTCCGGGAAATTCGGATCCGGATGACGTGGATTGTAATAATCAACGATATGGAATCTGCAGACATTTACATAGAAATGAATATTTCTCTTCTCAAAATACGGTGTGCAGGGACTTCCTTATCTGTATTTTTCTGTGGAAGATATGGATCACATCCGGCTCTTTGCTTGTGCTGACTCCAATTGAAGCGCTATACTAGTGACGGAGTATGCAGGATTTGATCAAATTCAAAGGATAGAGGAATTATTATGTTCTTATTTCAAAAAGTTGAAGAAACCATGATGCGCTATACAGATGCGAGACATGCTGTCGGGGAATTCATTTTGCGGGAACAGGATAATCTCTACAATTATACTATCGCAGATATAGCAGAGCGGACCTATACTTCCAAGGCCACAGTGACCCGTTTTGCAAAATCTATGGGCTACGATGGATGGCGCGAGTTTATGAAGGACTACACAGCGGAAATCCGACACGAGCACGCCCATGATACAGGTATCGACTATAATTTCCCCTTTGATGAAAACAGCAGCCGCGATGAAATCATGAACAATCTGAAGAAGCTGCAATCAGATACGATTGCCGAGACAGCGGATCTTATTGATAAGGATGTCCTTGATAAAGCTGTAAAGTATCTGAAGGATGCAGGATGCGTTGTGATCTTCGGTGCCAGTCCCAATATCTATCTTGGAGAACTCTTCCGAAGAAAATTAAACACGATCGGTAAATCCGCATATGTTGCTGTTCCGGGGGAAACCGGCATATCTGCTGTAAACATGTCTTCCGGGGATTGTGCCATCATTATCTCCTATTCCGGCAATAGTCCTCAGAACGATCCTCTGGATAAATTAAATGTCTTAAAGAGAAACGGTGTTAATATCATTGGCATTACCAGCGGCGGTGATAATTATCTTCGACAGCATGTGAAATGTGTTTTCACTATGGTATCGAGAGAGAGGTTATACACGAAAGTTGCCAACTTCTCCACTGAGGAATCCATTCAGTATATATTAAACGTTCTCTACTCATGCCTTTTTGCAGAGGATTTCAGAGCCAACAAAAATTATAAGATCTTAAATTCCAGACTTTTGGAACAGAGCAGACACACAAAGATAAAATCAATAAGTGACCGCGATTAGTATTTTAGTTTCATAAAGTTTCACCCGATATGAAACTTTATTCGGTCTCGATGAAAGTTAATTTTAGAAACAGGCACTTCCATTGAAGTGCCTGTTTCTCTGTGTTTATATGGGTTCATCAGGAAAACACATACAAAAACACAGAAAAAATTACAGGGGGAAAACAATGAGTAAGAAACATGAATCTCTTGCCAAAGAAATCGTAGCCGCTATCGGCGGTAAAGAAAACGTAACAAACGCTTTCCATTGTCAGACACGACTTCGCTTTACATTAAAGGATGAGAAGTCCCTCGATGATAAGAAAGCAGAATCTATCGACGGTGTTCAAAAGGTGATCCGCAATGCCGGTGTTTACCAGGTCGTAATCGGAACTCACGTGGCAGATGTCTTTGAAGAAGTTGAAAAGCTGGTAGATATCAAATCTTCCGAACCTGCACCTGCTGTGAAGAAAAATGCTGCAGAAGCAGTAATCGACTTTGTTGCCGCTGTATTCCAGCCGGTAATTCCCGCACTTTCCGGCGCAGGTATGGTTAAGGCTCTCTTAGCTCTCCTTGTGGTCTTCAAGGTTATTGAAAACACCTCACAGACCTATCAGCTGTTGAATCTCTTCGCGGACGGAGTTTTCTACTTCCTTCCTATGATCCTCGCTTTTACAACAGCACAGAAGTTAAAATGCAATCCCATCCTTGCCGCAGGTGTTGCTGCTATGATGCTGCATCCCAACTGGCTCGCAATGGTGGCGGCAGGTGAAGCCGTAAACTTTTTTGAAATCATTCCCTTTAAACTTACAAGCTACGCAAACAGCGTAATTCCCATTATTCTGATCATCTTCGTTCAGTCATTTGTAGAGAAACGCTTAAATAAAGTCATTCCGAAGGCTGTTAATCTGGTATTCGTACCCATGCTCACATTCCTCATCATGGGAACTCTGGCATTCTCCGTACTTGGTCCCCTCGGCTCTATCGTCGGAGCATGGCTTGCAACTTTCTTCACTTTCTTAAGCATCAACGCAGCATGGGCTCCGGCAGTTCTGATCGGAGGACTTCTTCCTGTCATGGTAATGTTCGGTATCCACAATGGTGTCGCACCTCTCGGAGTAATGCAGATGGCAAACTTAGGATATGACAGTATCTTCGGACCGGGATGTGTATGCTCTAACATGGCACAGGCCACAGCAGGCGCAGTTGTAGCCTTCCGTACACGCAGCAAAAAAACAAAACAGATCGCAACTTCCGGATCGATCACAGCTTACATGGGAATCACAGAACCTATCCTCTACGGTGTAAACCTGCCTAAGAAGTATCCCCTGATCTCAGCCATGATCGGCGGTGCATTCGGAGGTCTGTATGCAGGACTCACTCATACACATCGTTTCGCAACAGGATCCTCAGGACTTCCCGCGGTACTTTTATACATCGGCGATGATACAATGACATATTTCTACAACATTATCATCTCCATTGTGATCTCTATTGTCGTAACAGCAATCGTAACTTTCATTCTCAGCTTAAAATACGAAAAAAACGACGAAGAAACAGTTGAGACAGTTGACGAAACTGAAACACCGGAAGAAATTGAGACTATCGAACTTGCATCAGGTGAGACAGCTGAGCTTTCCGTCCCCGTAGCAGGCGAGGTGCATCTGTTAACAGATGCAGCAGATGAGGCTTTTGCTTCAGAAGCTCTCGGAAAGGGCGCAATGATCCTCCCCTCGAACGGAAAACTGGTATCACCTGTGGACGGAATCGTAACAACAATGTTTGCCACGGGACATGCTTGTGGTATCACATCCGACAACGGCATTGAAGTTCTGATCCACATCGGAATTGACACCGTCAGCATGCAGGGCAAGGGCTTTACCACTATTGCCAGAGAGGGACAGCGAGTAAAGAAGGGCGATGCTCTTATTAATTTCGATATTGATAAAATTAAAAAAGCCGGATTCTCCGAGCAGACTATGGTGATCATCACAAACACAGATGAGTTTGCATCCGTAGAAGCTAAGACCGGAAACAAAGCCAACACAGGCGATGTTCTTCTGACCGTTACCAAATAATCTATACAGATATGGGAGAGAAAAGATATGTTTTACGATAAATTAAAAGATTTTCCCGATAACTTTTTATGGGGTGCCTCCACTTCCGCCTATCAGGTGGAGGGCGCCTGGAACGAAGACGGCAAGGGCATGAGTATCCAGGATACTCATACTCCGCCGAAAGGAATCACTGACTTCAAGGTAGCCAGCGACCACTACCATCATATGGAAGAGGATGTTGCTCTCATGGCAGAGCTTGGGCTTAAAGCTTATCGTTTCTCCATCTCCTGGTCACGTGTTCTTCCTCAGGGAAGAGGAAAAGTTAACGAAGCCGGCATCCGCTTTTATGAAAGACTCCTTGACGAGCTTCACAAATACAATATTGAACCAGTTGTAACAATGTACCATTTTGATCTCCCTCTGGCCCTCTATGAAAACGGCGGCTGGGAAAACAGAGAGACGATCGATGCCTTCGAAGAGTATGCAAAGGTTCTCTTCTCTCGTCTGGGAGACAAGGTAAAATACTGGCTCACCATCAATGAACAGAATGTAATGATCAACCACCCCGGCGCCATGAATCCCGGAAAAACTCCCTCAAAGAAGCAGCTTTATCAGCAGTGTCATAATATGTTCGTAGCCTCTGCAAAAGCCACACTTCTTCTTCACCGTATGTGCCCTGATTCGAAAATCGGACCTGCTCCGAACATTATCGCCGTATATCCCGACAAATGCGCCCCCTCCGACGCTGTTGCAGCTGATATCTGGGAATCTATTCGGTGCTGGCTCTACTACGATATTGCCGTATATGGACGTTACACCCCTTCTGTTTGGGCTTACCTTACCGCAAGAGGCTACGCTCCCGTCATTGAAGATGGCGACATGGATCTTATTGCAGCTGCAAAGCCTGATTTCCTGGGCTTAAACTACTACGCAACAGCAACCGTAAGCGCCCCGAAGAACGATGGACATGACTGTCAGCCCAGAAACGGTGACCAGCAGGTTATGGTCGGTGAGGAAGGCTTATACAGAGCAGCCGCAAATCCTTACTTACAGCAGACCAAATACGGTTGGCTCATTGATCCCATTGGTCTCCGTGTGACATTGGATCGTGTATATAACCGCTACAATCTTCCCATCCTCATTACAGAGAACGGACTTGGCACACACGATGTACTTACAGAGGACGGAAAAGTTCACGACGAATACAGAATCGACTATCTGAAAGCTCATTTTGAACAGGCACAGCTTGCCATCACGGACGGTGTTGACTTAATGGGTTACTGCCCCTGGGCTTTCATCGATCTTGTATCTACACATAATGGTTACAATAAGAGATACGGATTTGTCTATGTAGACAGAACGGAAGATGATCTTAAAGATATGCGTCGTATCAAAAAAGATTCCTTCGACTGGTACAAAAACGTGATAGCAGAGAATCAAATTGTAAGTGTATAACTGCGCGTGCCGGGTCACCGACCAATGTTACTGCCATACTTTTTCTTTCCCTCAATAAAAAACGGTACATCTGCTCTCCCGAATTGTTGTTAAAATATATCCATAAAAGCGAGGGATACATATGAAGAAAAGGGGCTGTGAAAAAATAGTCTCTTCGTCAGGGAGGCGGAGCTATTACGAAAAAAGTA
>JAUNAE010000143.1 GCA_030527765.1 Eubacteriales bacterium | reverse complement strand
CGATTTCCAGTGCCACAGGCATGAGTTCAGCCAGGCGTTCAAGAATGTCGAGAGCCTCACTACGGTTGGTAACGACCTCATCAACACGAGGTGCCTGCAGATCTGGCATGGATTCCTGTAGAAAATCGAGCCAGTTGACGGAATTGCCTTTTTTATCTGTAAATTGACTGTCGAGGGAGTAGTACTTGCCGCTGGTGCGATACGGGCAGTTGCAGCAGTCCATGTCGCAGGTGAGCCATTTGGAAGGCGGACAGGTGCACTGACCGTGATTCATTCTGGTGCGGCGGTACGCGTCGATATCGCGGTAGTAGGATTTGAACTGTTCCTTAGTACAAGGAACTCTGGTATTGGTAGAACGAATGTAGATGTAGTACAGTTTGTCATTGGTTTGCATAAAAATTTCCTCCGTTTGTCGATTTCTCGAAACGGAGGAAATAGAAAGGTAGCTGCCAAAAAGGGTGCAAAAGACCGACCGCAGTCCTAACGGATTCTTCCGTTTCGGATTGCAGCTCCCAGCTCAATTGGTAGCTACTGATTATTTAGTTGTCCGCCTGACAAGGTTGAGCACATCGTTGATCAAGTGATGCCTTGTACAGCAGTAATGCTTTGTCAGATCGTACTTGTTAAATAGGAAGGCCTGCTTCCGGACAACAAAAAAAGGCCTGACAAAATACAGGTGCTTTTAACACCTATACTTCGTCAGGCCTTGCTCGCTACGATTTTTCTATCGTGCGGCGATTCGCTCAGTACGAACTTCGTGATTTCTGAATTGTACGGACACTACGGATTTGCAGATCGGGCACTTGATGCTGATTGTACCAGTGACCTTTTCTGGATTAGCGTCGAACAATCTCTTATTTTTACAACATGGACAAGCCACATGCATTTCCTGCATTTCATATTCGCCTCCCGTGAGAGGCCAGCCAAAGGGAAAGCTGTCAAAACTGACCGTTGGTATTTTCTCGTTTCCTTTGCACTTATGATCCGTGACCTGGTACCTAATGTAGCGATATTACAATAATATCGAACATACGTTCTGCTGTCAAATGAAATCAGAATTTTCTGACGAAGTAGCAGAAAGAGAACGATGTATTTACTCCATTCGCATCTGCCAGGTACATCATAGTTCAGACATAACGAAATCCTGAAAACTCACCAAGTCGGAGAATTATGAGTAGAAAATTCTGATTTATGCGGAAAATGGGAAGATTAACAAGAAAAATGTATGGTTTGAATGATAATAACCCTTAAAATTGTGACTCGCCGAGTCGGAAAAATTTCCTGAAAAATAAAAAGTCGCACATTTTTTCTGTAATGTGCGACTTCCGTAATTGATATTATATGCGTTGTTGGCTTCCAAGAGGAGCGTATTCATACGAGTTAAGGAACTCATTACAATCTTCGATAGATTGACCAGAGAACCCTGTGATGCAGAATTTTAATGCCTGGTGTTCGTCAGAGTCGTCAAAAGCATGACCGGCAAGCTGAAGTAACCATTCAGTCATTTCAATGTTCAGATCCAAACCACGAGCGAATGCAACGATAGTACGAAGACTTGGTTTTGTATGATGATTTGAGATAGCTCTTCGATATACGATCTCATCAAGCCCTGTTAGGCTGCAAAAGTGGGACTTACTGATACCGCGGCTTTCTATAATTTCATGCATAGCTTCCCAGCAGGTTTTATTTCCACGGGATAATTTCCTTTGAGCATTCTGCCGTTCAAATTCCTCACGCTTTCTTTTTATTGCCGCTGAAATTACATCTTTGTTCCCGGCTGAATCAAAATCAGATACAGCTTGGTTTGAATTTGCACGATGCATTAACTCAGCGGGAAGATGCCGGTGCTCTGCAGGTTTTGTGACTGTCGCCCAGGAGAATTGTAAGGTGCATTCTTCCAAATGAGACCATGCATAATCCGTAAGTATCGGTACTCCACTATCATCTGATTCAATAAATTGAGGATCATTTATAACAAAGTAGTAGTTATCGACATACTTAAATAAACCTGAATCAATGAGCTCTTGTAATTCCTTGTTATTACTATAGGCATGAAAGGCATCTTCACGACTGATATAAGCATGATACTTCGAAGAGATGCCTTGGTATACACCTGCAGCTTCTTTGTATCCGGTCTCAACCATGCGAATCAATGCTGACTGTCTAGACACACCATAAAACTTTGCTAATTCGTCAGCGATACATGTGAGCACGGCTAATTTTAAAGGTGAGTCTTTGTAATTGTACTGCTTATAGAGCTCGTCAACCTTGATCTTAAAGGTGGCGGCAGGCATCAGAATGCGTGGAGCCATCTTGTTGGCTTGCCATTCCATGCGCTGAATATCAGTCCATTCCTTATCATTTTGCGGATATGCCATATCGGAGGGGCATCGGCATGCAACAAAGTCTTTTCCATATAATATATGTTTGATTGCAGCGTACATTCGATGCTTATACCAGTGGTATACTTCGTGGGCAATTGTATTGTTTACACATCCGAGATTTCTTTCCCAAAAAGTATATGCGTCAACTAAAATAGTGCCTCGACGGACATCAACAGTTTTTTCTGAAATTTTGAAAAGATCGTATACGTTTGCTTTTCCGGAAGAAAAATAGATTTCTCCAAATACGCTAAAATCATCAGTGATTCGATTACCTTGAATTATTTCGAGGCCCATTTTCACTGCAATATCCTCAATGGGAACCGGCATAGGCTTTTCAAGAGCATCGGGATAGTATTTTTCTAGGAATTGTCTGGATTCTTCTTCCAAATCTTTCTTATAAAGAATAGGAACAATACTTGTTGACACTGTTTGTCCGGGCTTTGGTTTATTATTTCCTGGTGTGTAACGAATCACGTTTGAAACATTAAGACGCTCCAGCCGGTCAGTGACAAGGGCTTCACAGGAGACAGTGAACCATTGATTGATATCGAAAGAGGCAAAACCACGATAATTATTTTCTGTAAGATTAATTGTGCAACTGATGATAGCATCAAATAAAAGTTTATCTTCATCGATTCGAATGTTTCGTGTAAATTCCAGGAGCAGATCTTCTATAAGAGCAGAGTCCGGATATTTGATGCGAGAATACGAAAGATCTAACAGTGCAAGGTGTTTCGATAGGAAATCAGAAACAGCTGACCAGATATGTGGATAGCATATTTCGTAAATAAACCGGCTGATTTCATTATTACTTTTATCCAAAAACAACATCTCCTTCCTATCCACTTGGTATGACACTTTTGAATGTGAGTATATCACGTATGCGTAGATTTTTCAAGAAACGGAGAAGTAAATTCGTGCATTTGTGAAGAATTATCTTGCGGATATAGGGCGAATGTGGTAGAATGTCAGTATTATGGGTGCATTATGTGCATCAGATGATATGTCGTTGCAAGTGACCTGATTTAAGAGATAAGGGGACTACAATGGAAATTAGTTACAAGAAATTATGGAAGCTTCTTATTGATAAAGATATGAAAAAGAAGGATTTGCAGGCAGAGGCCGGTATTAGCTGGGCATCAGTTACCAAGCTATCGAAGGGAGAAGCTGTCAGCATGGAAGTCCTTATGAAGGTATGTAAAGCTCTGAATTGTGATATCGGAGACATGATGGAACTGATCCCTTCGGAAGATGAGACAAATGAATAAGGGGTATATCTATGGCCAAAAGAAAAAAGAGTGCAATTGGCAAAGCAAGCCCACACACAATAATAAAGTTTGAACTGATAGAAGAATATATAAAATCCTGGGCACAAAAGCTCATGCTCAATCCTTCCTGTAATGGCCTTATCTATATTGATTGTATGTGTAATGCAGGAGTCTATGTAGATGAGAATGGAGAACTGGTAAAGGGAACAGCAGTGCGTGTAGCGGAAGCTTTGCTGGATGTGGCACATACGTACTCACATAAAAGAGTTGATATTTATCTTAATGATATAGATTCTGACAAGGTGGATGAGTTAAGGAAGCACCTACCAGAAGATGAGGCTAATTATCAAATTGTGACAACGGATAAGGATGCTCATGAGTTATTAAAGACGATCGGTCCGCAGCTGGAAGGTACATCGCATATGCATTACTTTCTGCTCTATGATCCGTATGATGCAAATATTAACTGGGAAGCTCTGCTGCCTTTCTTCCGGAACTGGGGAGAAGTATTAATCAATCACATGATCTCCGATCCGGTTAGAGCAATTAAAAGTGCAAAGAGAAAGACTACAAAAGAAAAGTACGAGCATACATATCTTGAAGACTTCGAAAAGCTTATTCCTTACGGAAGTGATAAGAATGCTTATGAGAAGCGAGTTGAAGATATTATTTCGTCTATCCATGGAAGACAGAATTATTACGTGGCTGCCTTCCCGTTTTATAACACTCAAAACTCGCATCTATATAATCTGATTCATTGCACGAGTAACAAAGAAGGATTCAAGCTATATAAAAGGTCTGCATGGAAAGCTTTCGGTGCTAAATCTTCGACGAAGCACTCGGCGAATAATGGACAGCTGAAGTTTGATCTGGATGGAACGATCACAGTAGATACAGATCCATCTTGTTTCCATATCCGGGATATAGCAAGCTACTTGCATAAAAATTTCAAAGGACGCAGATTGGTTCCCCTTGATGAGGTATGGGGCTTGTTAGAAGATCATCCGATATTTCCATCGGAAGGATTTAGAGCGGAAATTAAAAAGGAACTAACAAGCAGTTATGGAGTAAAAACAGAATATATCATCCACGATGATACAGGAAAACGAGAGCAGGTTATTTCGTTTATCTAAAACTTAAATGCATGCCGAAGGGAGGGAGATTAATGATGCTAACACACAAATTTGGTGGCAACTGGACTGAAGAAAAATTGAATATTTTCACCAGATACTTGGAGGCGTATCTGATTGCCCTGCAAAATAGAAATTTCGGGAAAATTTACATTGATGCCTTCGCAGGTACCGGTGAGATTGAAACCAGCGACGGTGAATTGTATCTTGCAGGTTCAGCAAAGAGAGCCCTTCTGGCAAATAAGAAATTTGATCGCTACTACTTTATTGAGATGGATACTGAGAAAGCAGCTGAATTACAGAAGATGGTCGATGAGGAATTTTCACATCTCAAAAAAAGAATCACGATATATTCTGGCGATGCAAATGAAAAGCTTGCACAGATTATTGGAGAAGTGGATTGGCGATATAACAGAGGACTTCTTTTCCTTGATCCGTACGCTACTCAGGTAAACTGGAGTACGCTTGAAAACGTGGCTAAGACAAAATCGATTGATGTTTGGTACCTGTTTCCTTTTTCAGCATTGGAACGGATGCTTCCTAAGAACGGAAAGTTCAAAAAATGGGAAGACTGTATAGACCGCCTGCTCGGCGATTCCGGATGGCAAACTGAGTTTTATAAAAAAGATCCGCAGATGTCTCTCTTTGACTTTTTTCCAGATATGCAAGGGACGGATGATGATGACGAACGATTGGTAAAGGATGCAAACCCGGAACGTATCAAGGATTATATCATCTCACGGTTAGAGACAGTATTTCCCTGCGTTTCAAAATATCCACGAGTATTCCGTAATCGAAACAGGGCACCAATGTTCTTATTTTGTTTTGCTATCTCGAATGAAAGTCCCAAGGCACAACAGCTTGCCTTACGAATAGCAGATCATATATTGAAAAAGAAGTGATCGGAGGAACCATTCAACTTGAAGACTATGACACGAAAAACCATGCTGTATCAAACCGGAGTAGAGTATGGCGATTACACTATGAATCATGTTCAGGGATGCGCACATGGCTGTTTATACCCATGTTATGCATTTCTTATGAAAAAGAGATTCGGACAGGTAAAAGACTACGAGAGTTGGCTTGAGCCAGTTCTTGTTTCAAATACATTAGAGCTGCTGGATAAAGAAATACCAAAACTGAAGGATAAAATCCTGTCTGTTCAACTGTGCTTTACAACAGATCCATTCATGAATGGATATCCGGAAATCTCACAAATGAGCGTCTCGGCTATCCGCAAATTAAATGGGGCAGGCATTAAATGTACAACACTTACCAAAGGAATTCTGCCGATTGAACTGGCTGAATTCTCTAAGGAGAATGAGCATGGTATTACATTGGTTTCCTTAGATGAATCGTACCGAGAGCGAATGGAACCGGGAGCAGCTTCCTATGCAGACCGGTTAGCATCATTGAGAGCTTTGCATGATGCTGGCTGTAAGACGTGGGTAAGTATTGAACCATACCCAACACCTAATATGCTTGAACAGGATTTGCATGAGCTTTTAGAAGCGGTCTCCTTCACTGATAGAATTATTTTCGGAAGAACCAATTACAGTAAGGTGGCTAGTTCATACAAGGAACATAAGCATTTTTACAATGTCTGCGCTGCAGAAGTAGTAGATTTCTGTCAGGAGCATGAGATTGACTACCATATTAAAGATAAAACGATAACAGAAGAATGAGGTGGAGACAGTGGCACTATTACAAGACTTGATCCAGCAGATTGACGATTCGACATTGAGAGAGCGAATCCTGCTGGAAACAAATAAATTAATGAAGCAGAAGAAGTTCGGATTGGTATTCGAAGAGCATCTTCCGGAGTGCACACCGTTGTACGATGTGCCTATTCGTGTAGGTTCTAAGGTGGCTCTGAAAACAGGATATGTTAGCGATATTTATATCGTTATGAGTATCGAAGGCGATACTGTGATTTGTGACCGCAGAGAAACCCATGAACAGAAGAACTTTAATCTGAATGAACTTGTAGTAGTTGCAGAATTTGGAGAGCCGATCTACCCGACATTAAAGATGCTAGATAGTGTGGAAAATGCACCAGACAGTGATCTTTGGCATACATTGATTGAAGCAGATAACTATCATGCACTTCAACTGTTAGAGTATCTTTATGCAGAAAAGGTGGATTGTATTTATATCGATCCGCCTTACAATACCGGAGCTAAAGACTGGAAATATAATAATGATTATGTAGACAGTTCTGATTCATACCGCCATAGTAAGTGGCTATCCATGATCGAGAAAAGGTTAAAACTGGCAAAACGCCTCTTGAATCCGGATACAGGAGTTCTTATAGTCACTATCGATGAACATGAGATGCATCATTTAAGAACGCTGATGGATGAGTTGTTCCCAGAGGCATATATTCAAATGGTAACATATGTTATTAATCCAAAAGGTGTAACGCAGGGCCGCTTTTCTAGAGTTGAAGAATACGCGATCTACTGTTTTATGCCACATGCCATGGTTCCAAGAAGTAATGATAACCTATTGAACTTAGTGGAGGATAAGAGGACATTCAAACCCAGATGGAAAGTGTTGCTTCGTTCTGGAACGAATTCGAGACGAGCTGACAGAAAAAATATGTTCTATCCAATATATGTCGATTTAGAGAAAAAACGGGTTGTCAGTGCAGGAGAAGCACTTCCATTTGACGAAGACCCTATATTAAATGAGAAAGTTGGGGATTACTATACTGCCTGGCCTATTCGAACTGATGGAACCTACGGAAACTGGGGAGTGGGATATGAGACGCTTAATGAATTAATAAAAGAGGGATATGTTTCACTCGGGGGATATGACAAAAAAAGAAATACCTATGCTATTACATATGTTAGTCAACCAAATCGTGAGAAGATTGCAAATGGTGAAATAGTGATTACAGGAAGAGATGCTACAACAGGCGTTGTCAATATAGAATTTGCTTCGAACAACAACAAAACCATTAAAACTATTTGGCACAGGACATTACATGATGCTGGAGCATATGGAACAGATATAGTTTCATCAATAATTGGAAAACAACGGACTTTCAGTTTTCCTAAATCAATTTATTCTGAAAGAGACGCGATTGCTGCTGTTGTCAGAGATAACAAAAATGCTTTGATTCTGGATTTTTTTGCAGGAAGCGGGACGACGCTGAATGCAGTTAATTTGCTGAACGTTGAAGATCAAGGGAATAGACGTTGTATTTTGGTAACCAATAATGAGACTTCAATTGAAGAAAGCAAAGCGATGCTTTCAGATGGAATACAACCAGGTGATGCGGAATGGCAAAAAGCAGGAATTTGTCAGTCTGTAACATGGCCACGAACAAAATATAGCATTTTAGGACAACGAGATGATGGCACTGTCCTCGATGGTAAGTATTTTATGACTAAACTTGTTTCAAAAGAGGTGAAGAGAAATTGTTATCAAATGAATTTTGTTACCTCAAATCCATCAAAGGAACAAAAGAAGCAGTTGGTTTCGGTATTACGTAATAAGCAGGGAAAGGCGCAACTACCGCAGAAACTTGTAAGCGATTTGGAATATATAGTATCTGAAGATTATTCAGCGAGTATCCTCTTTGACGTTGCATTTCTTGATGAGTGGTTGGACGAACTTCAAGGTCAAGAACACATTACGGATTTTTATATTTGCACAACAGATAAAAAGATTTTTGCTGAGATAAAAAATAAGCTCTCAGATACTTTAGGCACATATAGTGAGCAAGAATTGGAAATTAGACAAATGTCTGATGGATTTAAAACAAATGCTGCTTTTTTTAGATTGGGATTTCTTGACAAGACATCTATTGCATTAGGAAGGCAATTCAAAGAATTATTACCGGTTCTGTGGATGAAAGGTGGTGCAATAGGAAAGTGCCCTTTACTTGAAGAAAATAACCTACCAGAGTATTTGATTCTTGAAAAAAATAAAATGGCAGTCTTATTAGATGAAATCTATTATTCCGAATTTGATACGGAGTTAGAACAGCATCCTGAAATTCAGACAGTCTTCATTGTGACGGATTCGGAAGTAGCATATCGTTCTATGATTCGAACATATGACGATAAAAATTGTTATCAGTTGTACCGAGATTATCTAGATAATTTCCGTATCAATACAGGGAGGTAACTATGAAAGTAGAATTATTTCCTTTCCAGAAAAGGGCTCTGGCTGATATTCGAATGAAAACAGCCGAGGCCATGGGAAGCTATCATAGAACACATGCGCCACAGGTGG
>JAUNAE010000628.1 GCA_030527765.1 Eubacteriales bacterium | reverse complement strand
TAAAAAATATTGCAGAACCCGAATATCCATAAGCTGTTCCTTCCTGCTTCATTCTCCTGAATCGTACAAGTGCTGTTTCATGCATTTCTTACTCTTGAAATAATATAACAGGATGTAGATATGCCTTCAAGGTATACAAGATATCAAAAATGAGCATTTGAACTATATAAAAGGATAAGATATACTTCATTCAGATAGTGAAGAGGGACACGATTACAATTACTGTGAGTGATTACAGCGGTTTTGAGAAGGCTGGCTCTCTCAGGTAAAGTCTCACAATATACATTCTCATTGAAGGAAGAGTAAAATAAAGGAGCAGTTGTTTTATGGAATTAAGAGAATTTCTCTAATATATGTATATTTGAAAAGATGTGGCTGACGGATCTGAGACGCATTTATTCATGCATCGTCTCTCTCAGGAAGCACTGAAGATCACGGCGGAATTGAACAATTCCTATCATACACAGGAGGAAGTGGTTCAGCTGATGAGAGAGTTGACCGGAAGAGAGATCGATGAAAGCTTTTGTTTATTTCCGCCTTTTTTTACGGACTGCGGTAAAAATCTAAAAATCGGAAAGCGGGTATTTTTTAATTCGGGATGCAAGATGCAGGATCAGGGTGGAATTACGATCGGTGATGGAACTTTGATCGGTCATAATGCGGTGCTTGCTACATTAAATCACAGTCAGGATCCGACAAAACGCGGAAATATGACACCAAAACCCATTCATATCGGACAGAATGTGTGGATCGGATCCAACTCGACAATTTGTCAGGGCGTGTCCATTGGGGACGGTGCAATCATCGCTGCCGGTGCGGTGGTAGTCAATGATGTGGAAGCAGGTACGATCGTCGGAGGTGTCCCGGCAAAGTTTATCAAATATGTAGAACAGGATACGTAAAATATAAACAAAGCAAAGGAGAATAAAAGATGTCAGAATTAAAATTAACAGCAGAATGGGATAAAACATTTCCGAAGAGCGATAAGGTGGAACACGAGAAAGTAACATTCCATAATCGATTTGGAATTACACTTGCAGCAGATATGTATACCCCGAAAAATGCAGAAGGAAAACTTGCAGCCATTGCAGTCAGCGGACCGTTTGGAGCAGTAAAGGAACAGTCCTCGGGATTGTACGCACAGGAGATGGCAGAACGCGGATTTCTTACGATTGCATTTGATCCGTCATTTACGGGAGAGAGCGGTCCGGCCAATGCAAGATACATGGCTTCCGGAGATTTCGCTGCAGAGGACTTCCAGGCCGCGGTTGATTTTCTGTCCGTACAGGAAAATGTCGATCCGGAGAAGATCGGCATCATCGGAATCTGCGGATGGGGTGGTATGGCACTTCAGACAGCTGCGTTAGACACCAGAATCAAAGCAACGGTTGTCTCCACGATGTATGATATGTCAAGAGTGGCATCAAAGGGATATTTTGATTCGGCAGATTCTGCCGATGCCAGATACGAGGCAAAGGTGAGCCTGAACCGTCAGAGAACTGAAGATTATAAAAATGGAAGCTATGCCATGGCCGGAGGAGTAGTAGATCCGCTGCCGGAGGATGCACCGTTCTTTGTAAAAGATTATTATGATTACTATAAGACCGAAAGAGGATATCATAAGAGATCCCTTAACTCCAATAATGGATGGTCTGTTATCGGAACGATGTCATTGATGAATACGCCTCTTCTTGCTTATTCAGATGAGATCAGGG
>JAUNAE010000142.1:8127-9073 GCA_030527765.1 Eubacteriales bacterium | reverse complement strand
AGATTCCGTTGCTTCAAGAAACAATCAGGGACACTCTTATCCTCCGAAGCAGCCGATCCCGCCGAAAAAAGCCAAAAAGTCTTTTCCAATCTTTGCAGCTGCAGGAATTGCAGTTGTTCTGATTGCAGCACTGATTATTGGCATTTCTTTGAAGAACAGATCCGGTTCCAAGGCTTTGGCACAGGACAACTGTATGAAATCTTTTGAAATCGATTATGATTCCATCAACGACCAGAATAATGTCCCGGTACTTGGGAATTCTGATGTCCAAAGCGGAGACATTCTCCAGGTTGCATTTAAAGACAGTACTTCCGGTGCACCGAAAGATGCCTGGGATGTTTCTGAAGCACAGAACAGATCCGTTCTGGCATGGGTCGGAGATGACAGCACCCTCTATCTCGCTCAGAAAGGCGGCGTTGTAGCGGCTCCTGACAGTCAGGGAATGTTTGCGGGATTTTATAATCTGAAATCCGTCTCCTTCGAAAATTTTGATACAAGCAAGGCGGAGAACCTGAGCAGTCTGTTTTATTATTGTTCCGCTCTGGAATCTTTAGATCTGTCCGGTTTTGACACCGGTTCTCTGACCGATATGGCCTGGATGTTCTTTTGCTGCTCCTCTCTTCAAAATGTGGATCTGTCAAGTTTTAATACCAGTTCTGTTACTTATATGAATTCTCTGTTTGGCGGCTGTTCTTCTCTAGCCAAAGTAGATCTGTCAAATTTTGATACTGGTTCTGTCACGAATATGTCGGCTATGTTCAGCGACTGCAGCAAGCTGGAAGCACTGGATCTTTCTAATTTCAAAACAGATTCCGTCACAGACATGGCTTTTCTGTTTTGCAACTGCAGCAGCTTAGGTTCTTTGGATATTCGGAATTTTAATACCGGTTCTGTAACGGATATGTCTTACATGTTTTATGGCTGCAGCAATTTCACCTATTTGAAC
>JAUNAE010000142.1:0-8117 GCA_030527765.1 Eubacteriales bacterium | reverse complement strand
AGTCTTGACATCTCCAGTTTTGATGTCACTAATGTTACAAACGCAGATTACATGTTTTATAACTGCAGTTCCCTTACGACTTACACGGGAAATTTACAGTTCTCCGATTCTGTTTCTACAACGGATATTGTTACCAACTCCGGACTGAGTTTTAATTAATATCCGAAGTTCTCAAAATTTCATCTTTATTAAATCAATATTTTCTGTAACCAAAAACTCCACCCAATCAAATGTCTCACTCCTACGACATTTGACTGGATGGAGTTTTCTTTTACAATTATAAAATTTTTCGTTTCTTAAAAATAAGAATGATAATTCCAATGACACATAGACTGAGAATAATAACTCCGGGATATCCATTGGCAAGTTCCGGCATATTGTTGAAGTTCATTCCATACCATCCGGTGATCAATGTCAACGGGAAGAAAATTGTGGAAATAATGGTCAGGAACTCCATGTTCTTGTTCTGCTGTTCCGCGACCTTTCCCTGATATGTCTCTCGTACCTGCCCTATATAGTCCAGAAGGTACATAGTACGTCCCATTAAACGATCCGCACGGTCAGAAATGATACCGAAGTACTCCAAGTTTTTACCGGAGAAAAAACGGTTCTCATTTTCCTCCAGCTGCTTACCGAAGTCGCGAAGCTCATCATAATACTCTCGAAGAATCAGAAGCTCTTTTCGAATCTGAGCGATCTCTTCCATAACATCTTCGATCTCATCATTATTAATATCTTCCTCGATCTGCATGATTCGCTGTCCATATCGTCCAAGATAATCCAGATCCTGATCCATGAACTTCACACAGAAATTATAGAGAAATTTCTCACGACTCTGTCCCGGTTTCGTTCGACTGGAGATAATTCTTCGAATAATTTTTTCTCCAAAACCGTGATCATCAATAATGACAATGTTCTTCCTGTTCAGGAAAAAATACATCATGATCTTGTCGCCGAGAGGATCTCCCAGTTTCGGAATATGCAAAGTTCCACAAAGACATTTCTGCTGTGCCTCCACTTTACAGAACTCGATATCCTCTAACTTCACATCTCCCTCATAAGAGATTCCCGCAAGCATCAGTGCCTCTTCCGCTGTATCCGAACCGGATACAAATACCGTACGAATATCTTTCTTTCGCTTCAGTTCTTCGATATTAAGAGGGGTGCCTTCCTGGCGTGCCTGCTGTCTCTGGAGTCGTTTCTTCTCTTTTATGTTTTCTTTCATCTGCAAATATTCATCAACAGAAGATTTCACAATCGATGTCTTTAAGATATATACGCCTATCGACATAATTCGATTCCCTCCCAACCTTCTAAAGAAATTTCGCTACTATCATAGCATAAGATGGTATCGTTTGCATACAGAAAATTTATTAACTGTATTTTCAATTTCCACATACAATATTTTCTGAGAGATTTTTACAATAACAAATAATGCCCACAAAGGAACATTCCTTCATGGGCATTTGTCTGAATGATATTTCGATTAGCAGCAGTCTACCTGACAGGATTTCATCGTCTCAATGGCTGCCAGATGTGCTGCCGGAGTCACACCTGCACAACATGCAGTGTCCACGTGAACATCCACTTCCGGATACAAAGCTTTCAGAATCAATGCATTGGATACAACACAAATATCTGTGCAGACACCGATCAGTGTAATATCCTCCGTATCCTCTGGAAGTACCTTCTTCCAATCCTTAAAGCCGAATGTCGGCTTCTCAATTACCGTGGCATCCTCTTGGAATTTCTCCAGTTCCGGAATCAGCATCCAACCTTTTGTCTCCCGGATACAATGTGGTACCGGAAGATGTTTGCCTTCATTTGTGTTCATATAATCCGGCGTATGAGTATCTTTGGTAAAGAAGATCTCAGTCTCGGAATCCTTCTGTGCCTCTTCAACCTTCTGTACCACTTTCTGTACGATCGCCTGTGCCTCTGCAGAAGCCAGTGCGTCTGTTACGAAATCATTCTGCATGTCAATGACTAATAAAACTTTCTTCATTGCGAAACCTCCTTGCTTATGCCCGCATTCTCCGGCTGCCATTCCGGCTGTGTTCTACTTGAAGTTACATAAATCATACTCCTCCTGCCCGCTGAATTCAAGTCAATCAGAGTCTCACAATCCTCTTCCGCTGCTTGCTTGATTCGGTTGAATTTTGTTCCTTCACACGATATAATTTTTTGTAAAGTATCATGCTGGAAAATATATGGAGGTTTCAAATGAATATCACAATCAAAAACGATTTCGCAACTGTTATCTGTCAGATTCTCGGGGCAGAACTGCTTTCCTACAAAGATTCCAATGGCAAAGAATACATGTGGCAGAAAGATCCTGCTTACTGGGCAAAAACCTCTCCGGTTCTTTTCCCATGGATTGGTGCAACTAATGAGGCAGTTCTGATCAACGGTACCCCTTACGCCCTTCCAAGACATGGATTTGTGAAGGATGCCGATTTTGAAGTTGCCAAGCAAGGGGAGGACTATGTCATTCTTGCAACACGCACAAACGAATTTACCCGTTCTGTCTATCCATTCGAGTTCGTATTCACGGTTACGTTCCGTCTGAATGGATCTGCTCTTGAAATTACATACGGTGTCGAAAACGAAGGAACAGAGAATATGCCGTTCCTGATCGGCGGTCATCCGGCGTTCTTCTGCCCAATGGAAGACGGTGCCGAATTTACCGACTATATTCTTCACTTTGAAGATGCAGACAAGGAAGACCTACCGCTTCAGTACCATCTGTTTGACAATGACGCCATCCTCTATGAGCACTTTACCACACGGTCTGTGAAACTTCTTCACAAAACGTCCGGAAAAGGTCTCCAGTTCGACTTCCCGGGATATGACACGGTTGCTTTCTGGACTCCAATCAACAAGAATGCCCCCTTCCTCTGTCTGGAACCATGGTGCAACGGAGCACCGGAGCAGACCAATGTCTGCATGAATCTTTCCGAAAAAACTTATGTGCAGACCCTTGCCGCCGGAACAAAGAGAGACTATCCATTCTCCTTCCGTCCATGCTGACCGGAAAGAAGATTATTTTTGCTCTTTCAGTCTTTCGATTTCCTGTAATCTTGCTCTTAGTACAGCCTCTTCTCCCTGCAAGGTTGGAGCATAATATTTTTTCCCCAGCAGAGAGTCCGGCAAACATGTCATATTTGTAACTTTATCTACGGTGTCATGGGCATACTGATAACCTTTTCCGTACTCCAATTCTTTCATGAGACCGGTTACTGCATTTCGCAGATGTAACGGCACGGGCTCCGCAATGTGCTCCACTGCGTCCCTCTTCGCCATCTCATATGCCACATATAATGAATTTGATTTTGGCGCAAGTGCCATATATACGGCCGCTTGCGTCAAATGCACCGTACATTCCGGCATCCCGATAAAATGACACGCCTGATATGCCGCTACGGCAATTTCAAGTGCCTTTGGATCTGCCAGCCCCACATCTTCACTGGCAAATCTTATTATTCTTCTGGCAACATAAAGTGGATCTTCTCCGGATTCCAGCATTCTGGCAAGCCAGTATACTGCAGCATCCGGATCTGAATTTCTCATAGATTTATGAAGCGCGGAGATAATA
Source organism: Eubacteriales bacterium (assembly GCA_030527765.1). The sequence goes on along the minus strand of JAUNAE010000142.1, from coordinate 4,522 downwards.
TTATAGTGCCCCTCCCCCTTCTTGTCGTAGAGAAGAGACTTCTTCATGGTACACCGCTCAAACGTTTCTTTTGTAACAACGACACTCCCATCTGATTGGATATCTCCATTGATTTCCACCATTTCCAATGTAGATAGCGCAGTCCTTGCATCCCCATCCGAAAATGCCGCAATCTGTTCCACTACTTCCTCATCAATCTTAAGATTTACATTTCCAAATCCTCTTGGATCTTTGATACATCGAATCAGAAGTTCTTTAATTTCCTCTTCTTTTAACCCCCGTAATACGAAAACTTTACATCTTGACAGCAAAGCCCCATTGATCTCAAAAGAAGGATTTTCTGTAGTTGCGCCGATCAGGACAATGCTTCCTTTCTCCACAAAAGGCAGGAATGCGTCCTGCTGAGCCTTGTTAAATCGGTGAATCTCATCTACAAACAAAACAGTACGCTGTCCATATCGTCTGCTCTGTTCTGCCTGCTTCATAATCTCCTTGATTTCCTTAATCCCACTCGTCACTGCAGAAAATTCAACAAATTCCGCTTTTGTTCGATTGGCTATAATTTTTGCCAACGTCGTCTTTCCCACACCCGGAGGTCCCCAAAAAATCATAGAGGAAATCTGATCATTCTCGATGAGTTTGCGAAGTACCTTTCCTTCACCGAGCAAATGTTTTTGACCAACATAGTCTTCTAATTTCTGAGGACGCATTTTTGCAGCAAGCGGCTGTGGTATCACATTATCAAACAGCGTCATCTGTTCCATTCCTTAATACCTCCTGTGGAAAAATATATCTCAATACCGAAATTACGCGCATCCTTTGACAAGATGCGCGTTTTCTTTATTCGATCTCATTTCTGATTTTACTTCTGATATTCCCCTGTATATTTCACGTAGGCGTCTCCATATCCGGCGCCCTGTACACCTGCAAGACACCCTGCTGCTTGTGCTTCACTTCCGTACTCTCCGGCAGAAACAACATACCAGTGTACCGGATTCAGATTACTCCAATCCGTTGTCTCGTACACATTTGCCGGAAATCCTTTTCCATTCAGATCAGCTGCCGTTCGGTCACAATCTGCCTTGTCATGTGATGCTGTACACCAGATCCCATAGAATGGTGCAGTTGCTGTTCCAACTGATGCTGCCCCGGCTGTGTTATCCAGAAGAATCAGTGCTTCGTTTAAATTTGGATGGGAAATCTTCTGTGGTGCTTCCTCAATCGAACAGATATACAAATATTCTTTCTGATTTTCACCCATTCGATACTCAGATTCATCCTCCAGAATCCGATCCTCCAACCGCTGATAATGAGTGTATCTGCCGGACTGCCAATGAGAGGATGCTTTCATATCCACGGCACTGTCAATTGTCCAATTCAATGAATAGACATCATAAAATTCACCTGTAATATTTATTGCAATTTCTGCACCCGAGATACTGTTTCCATTCACTTCCTTAAGAAAGTAATACTCTCCTTGATTTCCATCATCGTGATAGTATACCCCTTCCCAGGACGGCTTCTCTTGTGGTACGGTATTTTCTGCATGAACCGGAAGGAGTACTGACGTTATCATCACAGCGGCCAGACCTGCACACATGAGTATTTGTTTTATTCTTTTCATTCCTGCGACCTCTCTGGTAAGTATTCATTTATAGTTCTCGAACTTTCATCTCAGGCAATCGGACCATTCAGTACAGAAAGCAGATAAGACCCTTCTGCCGGCACCATAATTCGAAGAATGCCGTTTTCTTCCGCCTCCCAGCATACATTTTCCCCCAGCATTTCCCGGATCTTTGAAACTTTTGAAATACCGATCGAGCGAAGATCCAGAAGGATCTCTTTCTCGTCTTTTTCAGAGGAAATGATTGTCAGGAAACATTCTTTCTCGTCAAAGCGGGCAAAAGCAAGAACCTGTCCTTCGGCATACAGGAATCGGAAACTTCCCCGGGAAAATACCTTATGCTCTTTTCGAATTCGAATCAAATTCTGATGAAGGGCAAATACAGCACTCTCTTCAAATCCGCTGTCCCATGGCATTGGGTAACGTCCTCCCTCAAAGAATCCAACGGCTCCTCCGATGCCGGCTTCATCTCCGTAATAGATAGACGGGATTCCGATCATGGTAATCATAGCCATGACAGCCCCTTTGTATTTCCGCTCATTCATCCCCGGATAAATATGGAATCGACCGATGTCGTGACTGTCAAACAGATTATACTGGTTCTGCCACAGGGCAAACGGAATTCTTGAAAGATATTCCTGAACCCTGTCTCGAAATCCCTCCGCTGTCAGATTACAGGACAGAGGCCAGAGCGCCGGATTTCGTTCCAGAAACGGATCCGGTGCCCCATAGAACTGACGAATTACACGTCCGAATCCATAATAGTTCATGGATGCATCCCAGGAATCTCCCTGAAGAAAATCCGTACAGTCATCCCAGTGCTCCGCCAAAACAAATGCTTCCGGATTCACCTCACGAATGCTTCTTCGAACCTCCGGCCACACCTCTTTTGCAAGCTGATGCTCATTGTAATTTGCAAAGCAATCCGCAACATCAAATCTCCATCCATCAATAGAATACGGTTCTTTCAGCCATTTTTTCAGGACGGAATCCTCACCGCGATATACCGCTTCCCGCAATTCATCCGACGTGTAATCCAACTTCGGAAGTTCCGGAACATCATCCCAGCATTCATATGTTCCATCCTCATGAATCATGTAATATTCACGCTCTTTTGAATCCGGATTATGGTATGCACCTACCGAGGAATCAAAGAACAGCCGGTCCATATTGAACCAGCGATGGGCGGTTCCTGTATGGTTGATGGAGATATCCAGAATCAGCTTCATATCGTTCTCATGAAGAGCTTTGGACAGTTCAGCAAGAGCCTCATCCCCTCCAAAATGGGGATCTACATGAAGATAATCGATGCAGTCATATTTATGCACCGAAGGAGCCAGAAAGATCGGATTCAGATAGACTGCCGTCACTCCGAGTTTTTTCAGATATGGAATTTTTTTGCGAATGCCAATCAAATCTCCTCCGTAGAAATCCGCACAATGTACCTGGTCATACGTACCTGCCGGTGTATTCCAGTCTTTGATATGAATGGTATCATATCCTCCCACCTGATACTCTCCATCCTGCACATCCAGAGAAGGATCTCCATTGCAGAAACGCTCCGGAAAAATCTGATAAAAGACAGAATCCTTCACCCATGCCGGCTGATGATAGTCTGTCATCACAACAAAATCGTGTTTCAGGTCCTGACAGTTTGCAAAAACGCCTTTCTGGTTATAATACAGAAGCACACCTTCTGCTGCCAGAATAAACTCATACTGAACCCGTGGCTGATTCATCTCAAAAGCAGCTTCATAATATACAAACACCTCATCTTCCAATACCTTTTCGGCTGAGATGATCGGCTGCTCTCCGTTACGCACAAGCTTCAGGAATACACCTTCCACAGGACTTTCTTTATAGAATCGCACCCTTACCTTCACTCGCTCGTGAAGTTCTGGCTGTGGATTGGACAAAAACGTGTGTGTTCCATCGCTGTAAATACTATTTTTCCAGTTATTGTACATATATAAAAATTCTCCTTGTTCATTGTTGGCTCTTTTATAACATAGAGTTGATATTTATAAAAATTTCATTTTGAATTCTTAATGGCATGAGCCCAATGCCTCTCCCTGATGTTGGTCAAGATACCTTTGTCATTTAGATTTTCTTACTTTAATTCATCAAGCCATGCCCTCATTTGATCCAGACATGTCCTGAATTCTTTCTCATAGATATCAAGGATTTCATCGTCCGTCACGGTATCATGTTTTTTCAGTTTCTGAGAAATTTTCCACATGGCATTGCCGATTTCCGTGTATACCTCCTTGCCATGACCGAGCTCTTCCCCATTGGTATATCGACTGGTGTCTCCTAAAGCCATCAGATCAATCATTCCCATCATTGTCTGACCATCCAGATTTTCAATGATGTAATCATGAATTTTGGAAGCATCGTAGCGGCCATCTGACTCACCTGTGATTTCTTCCAGATCCTTGTAAAGTGTCATCGTCCACAAGGTATTACCAAGTGCCTCATTCGCTTTGACAGCGGCCTCTTTTGCCAGATCTTCCCCGAATCCCCTGACTCTTGTTTCATCTCCTGTATCGGTTACATACTCAGAACACTTCGATTTCATCTCTTTCAGATAGGAAGCCGAAGCTCTGTAGTCTTCCAAATCCACAAACATGTCCGCAGCCTTCGCAAACTGATGATTTTCCATGGTACTGATTGCAAGCTGATACCGTTCCTCCCTTTTGACATAAACGGGAGCATCTCTATATTCCCCGCATTTTTTGAATTGTTTTATTGCAAGATCGTATTGTTTCGTATTATACAAGTTCATGCCATGGACATAGTTCGCACCATTGATCTTCCTATTACGAAGCTGCTCGTCTTCAATTCGGGAATACGCCTCGATTGCATCATCGTACTTTTTATTCTCCAGATATTCGTTGC
>JAUNAE010000141.1:781-9111 GCA_030527765.1 Eubacteriales bacterium | reverse complement strand
CTGATTTCAGTTCCTGATTATCTGATTTCAGTTCCTGATGTGCGTTTTTCGGATTAACAGCCCTTGCTTTCTTAATTCTTTCAGTCTTTTCTTCATACTTTCGGCTATTCTCATCAAGCCGGTTTTTGAGAAGCGAGAACATAGCACTCATCATCAAATCATCAAAAATGACTTCCTGATCGTCCTCATACCGAAACACCGCCTGAATCATTTCACCGGCTTTTTCAACCGGCAGAGAAAGAAAAAAATCTTTCCATTCTGTGTACATAATGAATGATTTCTTGTCAGCCATTAGTAACTCCTTTAGCAGACGTATACTTCACATCCGGCTATTTCCTGTGCCCGTCGTTTGAATTCGTCTGCCCTTCCGTTGTCATTGCTGAGATGAAGCAGATAAACCTGCTTCAATCTGCTCCTATCCATCAATGTCAGTGTCTTCAATGCCGTTTCGATACTCATATGGCTGTTGATGACACGTTTTGCTCTGTTGGGATCAATCCTTCCCTGGATCACATTGTTCTCAATCGCTTCAGGAGAGTAATTGGTCTCCATCATGATGTGCGTACAGCGCGGAAAGCTATATTTCAGATACATGGTGTCAGTAAAATATAACAGCCGTTCCTTCGTTGCTTCGCTTGTGATCAGGAACCCTAACGACTCAGGGGCATCATGTTCCACATCAAAAGGAATGATGTGGAAGCCTCCCGTCCGGAATCCTTTTAAGCTCTTAATGGCATGAATGCGATGCCCTGTAAGCCCTGCCGCGTCTATCGTACCTTGAGAGGTATAAACGTTCACCCCAAGCCCTGCAATCGCCTGTGCGCTCTTGACGTGATCGCCATGGGCATGTGTGATAAGGCATCCTTGCAGGGCTGAGATTTTGAAGTTACAGCCCTGCGCAATACGCTTGATTGATACTCCTGCATCCAGGAGCAGGGAAGAATACCCATCAGAGATGTAATAGGCGTTTCCGCTGCTTCCGGATGCGATCACCTTTATCTGCATCAGAATTCAGGCTCCTGTGCTGCTTTTTTAGATGTCTTTGCCCTACCGGTAACTACCGGCTCCATCTCCTGCTTGTTCTCTGATACAGCGGAAAGATCGAGCGGCGCTGTCTTTGCCTCAAGTGCTGGTGTACTAAGCGGTACATCGATCACCTCTGATACGCTTTCGCTATCAATGGTATTCTGCGCTTCAGCTTCTGCCATGCGGAGTTCCTGCAGCCTTGCATACTGGTAGGCATCATCAACCTTCTTCGGATCCACCGGTATATGTTTCGGGCTGTATACTTCTCTCTTGATCGTCTTGATGCACATTTCTTCAAACCAACCTTCTGTTTCAACGGTCTTTTTCGTTCCGTTCTCCCATACCGTTTTTTCACCTCCCCAAAATTCACCGGATGCCTTCTGAGGTTTACGCTTCAGGATGTCCTTAAGCGTCATAATAACAAGCTCATTTTTCTTCGGATCCGCATATTCGATATAGCCGAAACCGCCAACAATATCTCCACGGTCAAAAGGCGATGTGATTTCAAAATCGTAAGATTCAACCTCTACACCTCTTGTTTTCTTGACCGGTTTAAACGTGTCATTACTGTAAACCAGCTCAATTGTGACATTCTGCGGTTTTTCAACTGCATACTTTTCTGCGATATAAGCAATGCCGTTATAACCCAGCATGAGATTCAGCCTGTACTGATGGAATTCTGTTCCGGGAATAAGTTTACTGTTATTCTTGTAGGGAATTGCGTGCAGGTGATTGCTCTGCATCATATCAAGGCCAAGTCTTGCGTAATGTACGATGTCCATAGCAAGCGCATTAAGATCAATTGTTTTCCAGGTAATCGGATCTGGATCATCATATTTGTGATCCCTGTTGTTGGCGTTCTTATTCAGTCTTCTTTCTTCCATTGCCTTTAATGTACGGTCGATCTGGATGAAATATCCCTGAATCAGCTGACGCTGAAAATCCGTCACCTGAATCGCACCGGATGTGCTCATTCCGAATTCTTTCAGTACGTGCTGAGTAAATGCTTCGGATGCACTTACTTGTGTATTCTGCTCCTGTGGCTTTACGGCCGTCGTTGCTGCATCTGCCATTTCTTTTTCTCCTTCCTTTTATGCTTCAAATCTGAGTTTCTTATCTTTTTCTGAAACTACCAACCGAATTAACTGTGCTCGTGTCTCTGTCATATGACTGACTGATTCAGCGTTATCGCAGAAGATCGGAAAATCTATCTTGTAATGAGCTCCCAAGGTGTCAATCAGTTCAAGGCCTGCATTTACGCGACTTGCATTGTTGGCACTCTTAAACGGCACTAATCCGGAAGCACAGGGAATTAATGCTTCACAGCAATCTGCAATACCGCCGTTCTGCTGTTCAATGAAAAGCTGGAAGCTTAATGTTTTGAACTGCTTATTGATTTTCTCACTGAGCAGAGATGCTGCTGTTCTGGTGTAGAGATCACACATATAAAGCCCTTTTTCGAGATCTTCATATTTCTCTGCAAGCTCTACCTCTTCTGCTTCAAGCTCTTTAATTCGTTGGTCCTGCTGTGCTGCAAGCTGTAAACAAGCTTTTCCCTCGCGTCTCTTCTCTATCTCGGTATCAATCGAATCAATCTCACGTCTGCGCTCTGCTGTAAGTGCCGCGGATGCAGCCTTTTTGTCACTGAACAGCTGCTCGTATTCACGGAGTTTTGCATCGAATGCCTTTGCAATGTCTGTCTCGTCGAAGGGCACCTCTTTCACAACAGTCTGTTCTGCAAGATAAATCTGTCTTTCGATTTCTTTGATTGTGATTTCTTCGTCTGAAATCTGCTGATCAACAGCATCGATTTTTTCCTGCACTTCCTTAAGCAGGGTTGCGCTGCATTCGGTCTGTCCTTTCTGGGTGATCTCTTCAAGTCTCTGTGATTTCTTCACATTGAAAACGGTCTTCGCACGCTCGATCTGATCTTCCGGCAATTTCTGTCCGCAGGTCGGACAAATCTCTTTTCCGCTCCACTCCTGACCGGAAAGCTCCTGCCATTCGCTGAGAAGCTGTGTTCTCTGGTGCTTCATGCGATCTCTTCTTGCCTCAAGCTCACCTTTTTCGTAAATCAGATTTAAACTGTTTTTCTGTTCACTGTTAAGAAGGACGCGCAGATTAGAAATCTTCTCATAAGCTCGCTTATTTTTATCCGCCTGCTGTGTGCTGTGTGCGGCAGCAGCTTCGGCACGTTCCTTCTCAACTTCTGCTCTTCCTTTCATAAGCGCCGTATCCGCTTCCTGAAGGACTGCTGTGATTGCTGCTTCTTTCTCTCTCTTCTGTTCCGTTAATGTAACAATCTCTACATCCAGCTTCACCGGATCAATACCGGATACATCCGGTTTCGCCTTGGTAGCTTCGTCAATCCTGTTTGGGATTTCCTTCAGCTTTTTGTCCGTAAGAGTGCGCTCTTTAGAAGCAATTCCCTGATATTCTTCGATCGTATAGTGATCATTTGTGGATCCGGGCTTCAGAAGGACCATATCAATATCTTCAAGCTCCGGTTCTTTCTTCATAACGGCATCGATTGAAACGTTTCCACACACATCCAGAAGGATCTTCCGTCTTGCCGCCGGCTTCATTTCTTCCAGGAAGTAGTTATACATCGTCAGCATCTTTGTCAATTCTTCATCTACAAAGATGGTCTGAAGCTTCTGCTTGTACTTCGTTTCCGAAATTGGCACGCCGTCAATCTCATACTCTGTTGTATGTCCCTGAAATACCTGCTCTGCGTTTCCTCTGGTTGTTCCGTACTTTTCCTTAAATGTCTTCTTCAGACGCATCTGTGCGCCGCTTTCAAGTTCAATGACCATTTCAACAACGCTGTTAAGATGGTGTGACCCGGTAGGCTTTGGCGTGTATCCCTTCTCTCCGGTCGATGCCTTGCCGAACATTAACCAGGTAAAAGCGTTATAGATTGTTGTCTTGCCGGTTCCATTGTCACCGTAGATCGCGCAGCTCTTTCCTTCCGGGCAAAAGAAGAATTCTTTCACGCCCTGAAAGTTCTGCAATTCCATGCTGATAATTTTCATCGTTTATCCCCTTTTATATTTTTGTTACCGTGTTACGATTTTTATGCACCGCGCAGGGAGGTGTATTATGTTCTGAAATTGAAAATACAATGTAGTTATGGCTGTTGTTATGAGCTGAATAACAACACCGCTGCATCCGCTATCATTTGTCCTAATTGCTCATTGGCTCTTTCGGAAGAAGACCAGTGCAATTCACTTACTGCATTAAAGGCTGCAAACGCAGTAAATGATCAAGACAAAAATGATAATTACCCGATACTGTTATCATTTGAAGGTAGTGTGTTGCGAGATAATGGATTGATCCGATAACGATTTCTATACATTGCATATCGAAGGAATGTTTCAAATAGCGCGGTGCTCATTCCTTCCTCGCTTGCTATACCGAATACTGTTTTTAAATTTGCCCTTCCTGCATCACTGCATGCATATTCATAAAATGCAGCCCTATCAACTTCATCAAGTTCTTTGATGCAAAATGTTTTGAGTCGCTCCATGTTATTTCCCCTTTTATTTATCTGCACTTAAGAGTGGAATCACCGCCCCAACGATTGCCATCAGCCCGCATGTAACATCCACATGCATAATCAAACCGATCAGAATTACCTCGGCCATTGCCTTTGCCAGCTTGAGAGGATTCAGGTCGCTGCGATTTCGCAGCACTTTCTTTGTTTTCGCTGCGCTTTTCGCAGCGTCTTCCTTCACGATCCGCTCCATCGGTGCTCTGTTTTCACTCATCATCTTCACCGCCCTTCTTAAAACGGACAATGATTGTCCCTCCCTCCGGCGTATCGCGCCACTCATACCAATCAATCTCTTTTTTGATATGATTCTGTACGCGATCACAAATATAGGTTCCAACCTGTACGAAATGTCCCGGTCTTTTTACCACAATGCTTGTTTTGTTGCTGATCGCACCTTTCACATACAGTTCGTGAAGTGTCATCCCCTTGCTCCCCTCTTATCTCTGAAAAGATCTTTTTCCTCGAAAAGCTCTTTTCGTGTTTCTTCTCCTTCGTAAATGCAATTTGCATAATAGAAGAGGAAAAGCCATGTTAAGCAAACAGCCATCCCCGTTATGCAAAGTGGAATACTAAATTCAAACAATAATACAAAGACTAAAAGGCCGAATGTTGCCGCATCCGTAATGCCCAGGAGAATCATATTCTTGAAATGATTCTCTCTTTTGGTCTTCGTTCTTTTTACCGGAACTATATTGATTACTTTCCCCTTGTAACCCGCGCCGCTCATAACTGTGCCTGTCCGATCCCTTCTTCTTTGCAGAACTTTCTGGCATTAATGAAATATACCCATCTGTTTTCGGAAGTCTTAATTGCGTACCCCCACGGGAACACGCGCTGCTGTAACCCCAGCCGCACGGTTACATCCGAAAGTCCCATCAATCTAGCTGCTAAAGCTACATCGATACTCGGAATCACACGATCCTTCACCTTGAAGCCGACAAGAACATCCGATTCAAAGTAATCCGGCTCTAAACCGAGTGCAGATGCTATTGCACGTCTTGTTTCTTCAGGAGGTGTCTGCTTTCCAGCCATGTACTGGCTGACGGATCCGCGGCTCTTTCCTGTGATTTTTGCAAGATCTGCCTGTGATATCCCCTGTTCGCGCATTACATCTTTTAGTCTCTGATGAAATCGCATCACATCATCCCCTTTCTTACAGTTTTTCTAACCCAAGGAGGGAAATTGATCTTTATCTTGAATTCTGTGGCTGCTACATATTGGCCATATGACATTCCGGCTTCTGAAGCTTTTTCCGATATCTCCGAGACAGCAAATCGTTTTTCCTCCATTTTTTGTGAGGGTATGGTCTTTTCCTCTTTGTTGTAAAAATTGGTCAGATTCTTCTTATCCCTGCACGAGGTAGAACAGTATTTACCGTTCAGCCGAATCGGAACAAACATCTTTCCACACCACTCACAAGGCCTTGCATTGAGAGCTTCCATTGTCATTCCTGCCCTGGAACGAAGGCTTGCGATCGTGCTGACATTGATATCCAGACCGAACTTATCTTTTATTTCTTCACCGAGTACACTTGCCGATCGTTCTCCATTCTGGTAGATGTATTCCTTCACCTCATCCGGTGTTTTGGAATTTCCCTTATACTCGATACCGTTTTCACGGCAGTACGACCGAAGCTGATACTCCGAAGCTCTCTTGCCGGTCTCTTCCCAGATAATCCCGGCAAGATCTGCAATAGTGATCCCTGTGCCTCTCTGCTGGATGATCTCCACTACATCCGGATGACTGGTGATCCTCATCTGTTTTTCTTCTCCTGCTACTTCTTTTTTACACATCCGTGCTATACTTTTTTAAAGGAGGTTCTGCCATGGCAATGAAATTTGAAGACATACATCTGTTGAAGGATGAAAAGAAAACTCTTTTTTCTTTTCGCTTTCGTCCTGTTCAAATGGAATCTGAAATCAAATGTTTTGAATCCCTATACCGAAGATACGAATTTATCAAGCCTAATTTCAGTGAAGACGATAGAGAAACCCGCTGTCCGGATGGAATTTATTCAATTTCTAACCAATATCTCAGATATAAGATTTTCCTTCGGAAGCAGCGCATTCACGATCTCCCGAATTGGATTGCCATCACGATTTCACTACTAAGCCTGGCACTCAGTGTATTAGTATTTCTGTGGCAATTAGGGATACTGCTACCCCTGCAATTAACCCCATAATCAGCCCTTTGATCAGTCCGTTTCGAAATTCGAGGCGAACTATTTTATACACTTCTGCATAAAACTCTTTCTCTTCTTCAGTTAGCATTACTAATCACGCCCCCTAATGTCCCGTGTTATACCTCATAGATGAAACGTATACCGTTGAAGTTCTTGACGCTCTTTACTTCATCGTTCAGCAGTTCCGTTGCAAATTCCGCCATAAGCGAATCGGCGTTCAGAAGTTTATCCGGATTACCCCAGAATGTGATTTCTCCATCCCGAATGATGACAACCTGATCTACTTCTTCTCTGGACATGTGTCCTTTTAAACTGTTCTTGAGTTTCATATGGTCTCCTTGCCATCTACTTTAAGTAGACTTTTCTGGCAATAAAATATCATCTTCGCTGAATCCTGTAACATGACAGAATGCATACAGATACAGCGGCTTGAACTCTGTCTCTCCAGACTCAAGTGCGATGATTGTCGCTCTTGAAACGCCCAACTTTTCCGCTAATGATTCCTGCGTTAGACCAGCAGCTACACGTGCTGCCTTTACTGGAATCTTTGCCATTCTTTCACCCCCTTTATTTTTAACCTCAATCAACGCTGTAAGCACATGATAGTCTACTTTCTGTAAACTGTCAATACACATTGTAAACTTTTATTGAGTTTTATCTCGATGAGGGATACAATGAGTGTACATAGAAATGGAGGGCTATGACATGTCAGAATCCGAATATGCAAAACTAATTGCGAGAAACTTAAGACGCATTATGTTGGAACATGATAAAACACAAGCTGAGGTGTCGAAAGACCTCGGCATCAGTAAAGCTACTTTATCGAGCTGGATGAACGGCACCCGCATCCCGCGCATGTCTGCAATTGACAGGTTGTGCCACTATTTCAACTGCACGCGCGTTGATATCATGGAAGAACAGGAAGAACAAGACCATTACTACATCGACGAAGATGCCCGCGACCTCGCAAACTTCCTGCATCAGAGCCCGCGTTATCGCGTCCTCTTTGACGCGTCCCGAAAGGTAAAAGAAGAGGATATCAACTTCGTAAAAGAAATGATTGACCGCATGAGCGGCTATGATGGAGATGAACCATGTTGATTCGTCTACACGATTGATTAAACAGGGGAGGTGATCATTTGAATAATTCGATTGCGAAATTTGAAGATATGCCGTGCACTATCCACGGATACACGAAGACCGACATTGACGGCTATCACACCATTATTTTAAACGCCCGAGATTCCGCAGAAAGGCAACTGCGAGCATACAGGCACGAGATTGAGCATATCGAGGATGGTGATTGCTCAGACTGCCGCCCCGCTGATCTAATCGAGATTGCAGTGCACGAAAAAAGCCCCCACAGCTTGCGCCGTGAGGGTTGAGGGGTTAAGAGTGTATAAAGATAAATAGAGAAGAGTTCTCGATATCATTATAACTGATTGCGGCGTGAATTACAAAAGTCAAAATAATAATAGCCGCCCTCCCTGGAGGATTGTAGGCTTTTCCTGATTCATTAGATTTCAAAAAGGTGTATAATATGTACAGAGCTTCCCGAGAGCAGGG
>JAUNAE010000141.1:0-771 GCA_030527765.1 Eubacteriales bacterium | reverse complement strand
GATTGACCTCTGTACAGTCTTGTGCAGAGGTTTTTTGTTTTAAACCCGTCGAATTCGACGGGTTTAGAATCAATATGGAAATTTATTTGTCCATGGATCTGACTTGGAAAAGGGCAAAATAAAAAGTGCCCCTGCGGCCGGAACCGCAGAGGCTTAATACAAGGAGAAATTTAGATGAAAAACCGATATACTCGTCCGATCTTATTATCTCACAAAGCAGGAATTTTCAAAATAGCGTAACATTAAAAAATACCGCCCTCTGTCGGCAAACAGAAAGGCGGCGCTGTAGGGGAAAACTACCATACAACAATCATCTGTATTGTAGCACACCCCTCCGTTATTTGCAAAATAATCAATGGAGGAACTACCTATGAAACTACCCAATGGCTACGGATCCGTTTATAAGCTCGGTGGAAATCGCCGCAATCCCTGGACAGTCAGAGTGACTGCTGAATGTACTGTTGATGATTACGGAAAGCATTACAAGTACAAATATCTTGGTTATTATCCGGATAAAACGGAAGCTCTGGCCGCTCTCGCTTCTTACAACTCCAGTCCTTACAATATAGACAGTCAGAAGATCACCTTTTCCGAACTATATAAAGAATGGTCTGAAGAACACAGCAAAAAAGTATCCGCTTCAAATACACGAACCTATAACGCTGCATACAATGCGTGCTCACCGTTATATGACATTCAATTCCGGGAAATCCGAAGAAAGCATCTGCAAAATGTGGTTGATACGTGCGAAAAAAATTATCCCACTCTCAG
>JAUNAE010000140.1 GCA_030527765.1 Eubacteriales bacterium | reverse complement strand
TCAATACCATGCTTGTGGGTATTGACACGCTTGCGAGTGGTGTAATAGGTGGTGCTCTCAGCGACCATGCCAGTGCGAACATATTCACCATATAAAGCGTGTCCAATGATCTCTTCGCCGAACTGATAGCCTGCTGCCATTAAGCGAAGTTTGTTATCAGCAGTGCTTGTGGTCAGCTTATATTTCTTAACCAGAGCATCATATATTTTGTTCAAGACATCACGTTCACCTAAGCTGGCAACATCCAAGTCTCGAATTTCTTTCTCTAAGGTAAATGTTTTGCACTTTTCTTTTAAGAACAGTCTGCGTGTTTCATAGGCTTTATCCATACTGGAAAGAAGTCCTGCTTTGTATTTCTCATCAAAGGTATAGACGTAGCAGAAGTCCAACAGGTCATCTTCATAATGCTTTGATTCCGGCATACGGCGAATACGGCCGATGGTCTGAATCTCAAAGCTCTCGCTCATGCCTTCACGGAGCTTGACGAGAATCTTGGCACGAGGGCAGTCCCATCCGGTACTGATGGCCTGTTTCATAAGAAGGAACACAGGAATAGCATCGTTCTCGGTCAGATTGTCCGGCAAGTCCTTCTTGTCTTCGCTCATCCACTTGCTGACCATGCCGTTATCGTAGGTGTAGCCCATAGACTCCAATTTCTGTTCAACGGCTGTGATTGTTTCAGGCTGTCCGTTTGGAAACTGTATTAACACGAGAGGGCGGATATTTTTACTGATTTCCTTATATCGGCCGGCAATAACTTTTCTCTTTGCATCTGCAAGGTCGAGCAGATAATCGTAATCATCAGTGATTTCTGTATTATCTGCTACGCCTTCATTGACGTAGAGAGCTTTGGTAATAAGGCCTGCACCGATAACATCCATTTCGTCAATTTCAAAGAACTCGTATCTTTTATTCTCAATGGCAGTAGCACTGACACGAACAATATTCTTAGAAGCGAAAGCATCAATAATAGCCTTTGCCTTAGCCGTATTATTAGAATGTTCCTCATCAATGATGACGATAAATTCCACGCCGATGCGATGAGCATCAGCGATGCGGTCATAGAGGTTCTTGCGTTCACTATCACGAATGGCCGTATTGCCACGCTTGGTTACAAGCTCCCAGTTGATGAAAGTCGTGCTGCCGGGTGCAAATCCGTTCAGCAGTGCATCGAACAAATTTTGAGTTGCTCTGCCCGGAGCAAATTTCATCATTTTCTCGCGGCTCTGTTCCTCAAGATTTCCCTTGCCGGGGCAGAGCCAGATAAAAGCAATATTTGCACTGACGTTGGTCAGATAAGTATCCACATAATCAATAAGGATGATGGTCTTACCGGAACCAGTCGGTGCTTTCATGATGATTGTTTGCTTGCTGTCCCTCTTGGAAGTGAGGTCAATCAGTTTGATAACGGCCTGCTCCTGAAAATCAAACAGCTTTATAGATAATCCGGAAGTTACCATGATTCGCCCACCTCCTGTAACTCAAATTTGAAATAGTCATCCGGGATGATATGAATGTCTACTTCACTGAACAGCTTGTTCTGCTCTGTGGTGAAGAGTACATTTCTGGACACGTACAAAGCCCTAACATCCTTATATTCATCCCAGTGCTGTTCCAGAGAATCAGCTTCTTCATCCGAAAGAACCATGATATACTTGCTTCCATCCAGTTTGATTCCATGCTCCAGCTGAATCATTTCCATGATGTGGTTAAGCAATTCATCGGTAATGGAGTCAGAATCCTTGGAAACAAAATCAGTGCGGTAGTATTTCAGGTTAGCCGGGATCCCCTCTGTATTGCCATATCCTTCAATGACGCGTTTAATACGTTCGTAGGTGATCTCTTCACAGATGTTGTTCTCGTTATTGGTGCAGAGGATGAATCTACGATTGCCACCGTCCTCTGCATTGAGTTTTAATACAGCATGCCCCGTGGTGCCGGAACCTGCGAAAAAGTCGAGTATAATAGATTCTTTTGTAGTTGTTTGATTTAATAGATCACGGATCAGCTGTTCGGGTTTGGGAAAATCAAAAACCCTTTTTTTGAATATATCATTTATATCTGCAGTCCCATTTCGGGTGTAAATATCTGTGCCGACTATTGATGAATACCCCGGACGCACTTCCTTGACATCACTTAAAAAGACCTTTCTTCGAGGACGTCCATTAGGAGAGTCTGGAAAAATAATACGATCTTCATCAACCAGTCTTTTCATAGTATTTTTATCATATCGCCATCCCATGGCAGGCTTCCCATAGTTTATGCCTGTTTTATGATCAATAAAATCGTAGTGAAGATTAGGTCTTTGTTCTTCCGTTGCTATGCCTACCATATTACCGCTTGTCCATGGGCCTCTTGGATCGTTATCTGGATTGGTATATCGTTCGGTTTGTCTTTCTCCACCTTTAAAATTTCGTACACCAACAGATTTAGCATATGTAAGAATATACTCGTGATCTACCGAAATCCCGGTGATATTGCGATTATCCTTGTTTTGTCTGCTTTTCCATATAAAAGTCCCGATATAATGTGCTTCACCAAATAAGTCGTCACACAAAAGTTTTAACTGTGCATACTCAATATCATTGATGCTTATCATTATGCATCCGCTATCAGATAAAAGACGATAGGCATATTGTAATCTCTCTGCGATAAAAGAGATCCATTTGCTGTGTCTGAAACCGTCTACGGCATCAATAAATTTATCGCCATACTTAAAATCTTTATTTCCTGTATTGTATGGTGGATCGATATAAATAACATCAATCTTGCCAGCATGAGTCTTCTCCAATAACCTGAGACTGTGCAGGTTATCACCTTCAAGAAGAAAATTGACACTTCCTGTGGCAGAGGTGATTTCCTTTTCCATGCATTCAGTAAATACGGGTATATTATCCCTCATCTGCACATCAACGGCTTCTTCGTGTCGCTCCCACACGAGGCCGTATTTTTTTGCATTTAATTCGCTCTCAATTTCTCCGAGTGCAATGAGTACCTTATCATCATCTTTATGTTCTTCACGGATGGTTTCGAGGAATGCCAACATTCGCTGACGTTTCTCCTGCGATAAATTAGCCATCGATCTCATCCTCCTTATCCGGTATAAATTCTATAATATCGTCAACGCCGCAGTTCATCACCCGGCAGATACTTTCTATACTTTCAAGGGATATATACCCATTCCGTTTTAATCTAGTAATGATGTTTGCAGAAAAGCCAGCCTCCTGCTGAAGCTGAGCGTTTGTCATCTCTTTTTCAATCATCATGTGAAATAACTTCTTATATGAAACAGCCATCGGATACCTCCTGTCTGAACTAACATATCAATGCAAATATTCTATCACGAAAACGTGAGTTTTTCAAGATACGGATGACCACTCCTCTGTTATGGAACAGGGGAGTTTTTCTTTTATCCGCACAAATTACATGCAAACATCCAGTGAGAATTAAGAAAAATCCAATATCGACCGCCAAAAGATACTGCTTATTTCCATTAGGGAATAGAGAGAGTTGTTCTTTTTCCCATAGTACTAGGAGAAAAAAGAAAAGTTATTTCTGTTGAGGGTTAACTTCGGAGCATTTTTCTTCGCCTAAGACTTGGGAGGGTTGTTCTTTTTCCATAGTATTAGGCAAAAAAATCTGTCGCAAGTTAACTATTCGGCATTTTTCAGTGCCTATGACTTGAGAGAATCTTTTTTTCGAACAGTCAGCACAAGGAATGACTGGCAAATGGGCTTGACTTTCTCGCCTAGCAGTAGAGGAAAGGATTCCTCTCAAAACAAAATATTGAAAGCCTGATTACGTATAAAGGCCGGGATACATATCGTTCACTGAATTTATTTCAGAAGAATGATCGGTACCCTTGGATCAGTGCGCCTTTTTTCGTAATCCGGCAGTTGCTATCCAAAGACCTTTATGCATTCCGGCTCTTTTCCGTACAGGCGGAAAGGAACGGATATGTTTATCAATTACAGACTAGCGGATGGTTCCACAGTGCTTGTGGAGGTTACGGAGGAGACGGCAGCATACATTTTGGAGAATGACCGTGAAATCCCAAATGCAGACCGCAAGGAGCGGTATCACTGCCCTTATCACATCGAAGCGATGGAGTACGAGGGAGACTCACTTGCCTACCATCTGACACCGGAAGAAATCGTGATCCGCAGAGAGACACAGACAGAGATCGATGATGCCCTTAGCTGTCTGACCGATGCACAGCTGCGGAGACTCACCATGAAAGCGGATGGCATGACGCTCAGGGATATCGCATCAGCGGAGGGTACCACGGTGAATGCCGTCCGGGAGTCACTGGAAGCGGCAAAAAAGAAATTCCGAAAAAACTTTTGAAAAACACCTGTACAAAACAGCCTGTTTTTCTCCGTATAGTGAAGGACAACATGTCCTCGGAAAGGAGAAACGACCATGCAAAATTCGAAAGGAGGATGTGCCATTGAAGCCCATTACCATCTACACAGCAAACTGCAGAGATAATCGATTGAACACACGATATCCCAATAAGCATATCGTGACATCGGCAGAGGAGCTGAAAGAAATCGCTTGCTTTGACCAGGTCTTTGCAGAGTACCGTAACTACCACAGATCGAAGGAGGATTTCGTCTCATCGGACTGTCTGCCCTTCGACTGTGACAACGACCACTCAGAGGATCCTGAGGATTGGAAGACACCTAAGGATGTGGAGAACGCATTTCCCGGAGTGCCATTCTACATCATCTACAGCCGCCATCACATGAAGAAAAAGGACAAATACAGTCCCCGACCACGCTTTCATGTCCTTTTTCCAATCAGTCCTGTGACGGATGCTGAAGATTACAGACAGCTGAAGGATTCCGTTGTAGCATTCTTCCCTTACTTCGATACAAATGCGAAGGACTCTGCACGATTCTTCTTTGGTGTGAGTAAGCCGGAGGTAGAGCTGCATGGAGGTGAGAGCAATGGATCTGAATGATTTTATGAAACAGCAGAACATTCCGACTCCTGAGCCTAAGTTAGACAAAGCAAAGCCGCCGGATGCGAAAGAAGTCATTCCACAGGGCAAGCGCAACAGCACCATGTCCCACATTGCCGGAAAATTGATCAAGCGATATGGCAACACAGATAAGGCCAGACATCTCTTTGATGATAAGGCAACAGCATGTGAGCCACCACTGCCGGACAGTGAACTGAATACCATCTGGAACAGTGCTGTGAAGTTCGGAGAGAAGGTATCTCAGCAGGATGGCTATATTTCACCAGAGGTTTATAACGATCCGACTCCGAGAAAGCCCGGTGATTATTCCGATCTCGGACAGGCCTATGTTTTCGCTGATTTCTGCGGTGACTACGTCAGATATTCTCCGGCTACAGATTATATCGTCTATGACGGTATCTGCTGGCAGGAGTCCAAGTCCAGAGCACAGGCAGCACTGGATGAATTCACGGATGATCAGCTGGAAGAAGCGGAACAGCATGTGGATCGTACCGCAGAGTATATGGAACAGACTGGTGCCAACGAGGTCATGGCAGAACATGGCAAAAAGGCGGAGGAGCATATGAGCGAGGAACAGAAGAAAGCATATCATGCCTATCTCGGTGCAATCAGTTATCGTGCCTTTGTCATCAAGCACCGTGATTCCAAGTATCTGACGGCAGCCTTAAAGGAGGCACGTCCCATGGTGGAGATCGACCACAGCGAGTTGGATAAGAATCCATTTCTGCTCAACACACCGGATTACACCATCGACCTCAGAAAAGGCCTGGACAGCATTTTGCCGCATCAGCCAGAGAATTTCATTACCAAATGCACCACGCTCTCTCCAAACACCAATGGAGCAGATATCTGGGAGGAAGCATTGGATGTGTTCTTCTGCGGAGACGAGGAACTGAAACACTACGTGCAGATGATTACCGGGCTGTGTGCCATCGGTCATGTGTACATTGAAGCCATGATTATTGCTTATGGCGAAGGCAGAAACGGTAAATCTACCTTCTGGAACTCCATTGCCAGAGTGCTTGGCAGCTACAGCGGAAACATCTCTGCAGACGCTCTGACGGTTGGATGCAAGCGAAATGTCAAGCCGGAACTGGCTGAGACAAACGGTGTACGTATGCTTCTGGCAGCAGAGATGGAGGAGGGACTTCGTTTTAACACCTCCATCGTCAAGCAGCTGACCTCCACCGATAAGATCTTTGCGGAAAAGAAGTACAAATCTCCGTTTAGCTTCACTCCGAGCCATACCCTGGTGCTCTATACCAATCATCTGCCGAAGGTCGGAGCCAATGATCCCGGCACATGGCGAAGGCTCATCGTTGTACCGTTCAATGCAAAGATTGAAGGCAGAGGTGATCGTAAGAACTATGCGGATTACCTGTATCACCATGCCGGAGGTGCCATTCTTGCATGGATCATTGAAGGCGCAAAGGCAGTCATCGATGCAGGCTTTCATATCGAACAGCCGGAATGCGTCAAGGCAGCTACCGGGGCATACCGGGAAAGCAGTGACTGGCTTAGCACCTTTATCGAGGAATGTTGTGTAGTCGGAGACAACTGCCATGCCCCTTCCGGCGAATTGTATACACGCTACCGCAATTATTGCCAGCAGTCCGGGGAGTACACACGAAGCACCACCGATTTCTATTCCGCTCTTGAGTTTGCCGGATATACCAAAAGGCGCACAAACAAGGGTCGGTATATCTATGGTTTAGGCATCAGATCAGAGTTTGAACCAACCATTCCACCGCTGGTGTGACGGTCAATGACAGTCTATATACAAACTTTTCTATAGGAGATTTTTCAAAATATCTATATAGAAGAGTTTAGGAAATGACCGTCAAAGAGTGACACACCCACCACCACTGACGAAAAGAAAGGAGGACACCCAATGAAGATGAGACCAATCGGTATTGCAAGGAGCAAAACGACCCACTGCAGATTTGGCAAAGCATCTGACTTCAGCAACAGTGCCTACGATGGCGTAAGGCTGTTTGAAGGAAGGAACAACACGCCTGTGATTGTCATGAAGAGCAAGACCACTGCTCCTCTGATGTGGAAGGTTGTATATGGCTTTTCGCAGATCTTCTTTCGAAGCTTTGAGGATGCAATTGCATTCTGTGAGAGTCGAGGCATGCAGATGATCAAAGAACAGGATGAGTAAGCGACCAGGGGCGGTAACAATCTCTGCAGCAGTTCCGCTGACCAACGGTGCCGCCCCTTCGCGTGTAAAAAAAAGCGAAATCAAACGGGGTATTAACCCCTATTCAAACACAGGGAGGTGACTTATGTACGAACCGATGTATTATCCGCTCATTGACATGGATATTTCCGGCAATGAGAAGACCGCAATGTTCGGAACACACCATGAAGCCATGCTCAAGGATCAGGGAAAACCGTATCTTTCGGAGATTGTTGCTCACACATTCCGGGCACATGATGTCTCGAAGGACCAGAAGCTCCATTGTCCTTATTGTGGCAGTGTACTGAAAGTAATTACAAATGAAACCATCAATGCACTGTATGTTTGCAAAAAGTGCGGCTATTAAGAAAGGAGCCTAAATCATGGCTGTATTTAATTTACACAAGACAGATCACAAGGATGGAACCTACGGACTTCATCCGCAGCATACTGGCTACACAGAGGAATATGCAGAGCGGATGTGTGATTTTTATCTCACGGATGAATTCGTAAGGGATGAGTATGGATCTGTAGATGTCTACTACAGACTTCATTCTCCTAGGATTCCCCATAATGACAATCAGGCACTCGCTTATGAGATCGACTGCCCGAAATGCCATTCTAAGATGAAGCAGATTACTACAAATCTCGATGCCCACACGCTCGGCTACTATGAGTGCAAGAAATGCAACAACAGGGGCAAGCATCGTTACAACCGCTAATGATAAGGAGGATTTCAACATGAACAATTATGACGCATTCGCAATCGGAACTACTGACTATCACAACAATTTCTGGAACTTAAAGATGAAGGGCAAGCCTACTCCTCACGAGATGCTGGCAAAAGGCAATCTCACCGGGGAAATGTTTGTACTTCCCTATGACAGTAATCAGAAATACATGGACGCATTGACAAAGGAGTGCCTCTTCCGACAGATCGGCACCAGTGTAAGGACTGCAGACTCCGACCTTGATATCTGGGTATCTGACAGTGAGGATCCGGCAGAATGGGCTCCCAGCAATTCTCTGCAGACCATTAAGGATTCCTTGCAGGATTTTACAAGATTCAATGTCCACTGCCATAAACTTGCCATTATCACCAGAATGGATATCGACTTCCTGAAGGATGTCCATTTTGATACGGAACGTTATCTCATCCATAACTTCGCTAAGAGATTCGGCAAGGCTGAAGAGGATGCTTTTGTCAATGGAACCGGTATCGATATGCCTTTCGGAATTCTGCATTACACAGATGGTGCTGAAGAAGGTATCATTTCAACTTCTCTCACATTTGATAATGTGATTGCTCTGTATTTCACATTAAAGCCGGAATACCGCACCAAGGGCACATGGCTGATGAATGATGAGGTTGCTCAGACGCTCCGCACACTGAAGGATAAGGACGGCAACTATATCTGGAATCACACAACGGATACTATCATGGGCAGACCTGTGCGTATCTGCAACGCCATGCCGAGTAAGGGCAGGATCATCGCCTTTGGTGACTTTTCCTACTACTGGATCATGAACCGTATGCCGATCAGCGTAAGAACTCTTACGGAAAGCTACAGCCTCTATAACCAGGTCGGATATCTTGCTCATGAGTATCTGGATGCCAGACTGATCAGACAGGAAGCTGTGAAGACGTTTGAGTTAGTCGATCCCGTAAAATAAAATCTGATGTTCTGGTGGGGTAACCGTTCATTCCCCCACTGGAATTACGAAAGGAAGTGATCACATGACTTTAGAAAAAAATAATCCGTGTGTTACTCAGATAAAAATTGGCGATACCACCTACATTGTCGAATCTGCTGTGGGCAAGGATGCTCGTGAGACGGCATATGATAAGGTGAAAAAGTTGATTTTGAACGACCCGGACAGACACAAAATCTTAATGGTTTCATGACATCAATTATCTTGACTTCTTCGCAGCAGTACGGGTATATAGTAGTACCGCTTGG
>JAUNAE010000139.1:8048-9205 GCA_030527765.1 Eubacteriales bacterium | reverse complement strand
AGTGGGGGATAACAAATTAGTCTCAGTGGGGGTCTCCCCGACTGAGATGAGCCTCTGGCGGATCACAGAGTTCGGCAGAAGAAAGTTGCTTCGCAACTGCCGAACTCGCGCGCAAATCTTCTTACGAGATTCGCGATTTAACACGTGAGCTGTAACAATTATCTTGGCAGCTGCCTTGTATTATGGCGAAAAATAGGATAAAATGGGAATGTTATATTAGTGGTAATGTGGATGAGTGGGCTTATATGTAAAGGGAATGGATATGACTGAAAGTAAAAACGATCTTGAAAAAAGAATGAGATATATGCTGAATATGCGTCCGATCCTGAACAGACAGGCACTGTTCAGTGATGGCACAGAGAATTATCGAATTCCATCGGAACCTCAGGCAGGGGAGACAGTGCGGATTCGTTTTCGAACAAAGCGCAATAATGTGGATGGAGTGTGGCTTGTAACAGATACACTTTATCAGGAAATGTTTGTAAAAGAAACCGTGGACAGCTTTGACTATTATGAGACGAGCATTGTCATGGGAGAGCGTCTTTTCCGGTATTATTTTGAGATTCATTCCGGGGGACAGGTATGCTATTACAACAATCTCGGATGTTGTGTGAATCATGATGGAATGATGGACTTTGAAATCTATCCCGGATTTGATACCCCGGACTGGGCAAAGGGCGCAGTCATGTATCAGATTTTTGTGGATCGATTCTACAATGCAGATCCGACAAATGATGTCGTGACGGATGAGTATTTTTATATTGGAGAGCCAGTTACGCAGGTGAAAAACTGGAGCAAACCTCCGGCCGCCATGGGAGTCAGAGAGTTTTACGGAGGAGATCTTCAGGGTGTCCAGCAGAAACTGGATTATCTGCAGGACCTGGGAGTGGAAGTGATTTATCTGAACCCGATCTTTGTGTCTCCGAGTAATCACAAGTACGACTGTCAGGATTACGATTATGTGGATCCGCATTATGGAAGAATTGTAACCGATTGTGAAAATCATCTGGATGTGTCAGAAGATGACAACCGCAGTGCGAACAAGTACATCCGACGGGTGACAGATAAGCGGAATCTGGAAGCCAGCAATCAGGTGTTCATAAATCTGGTGGAGGATATCCATCGAAGAGGCATGAAGATTATTCTGGATGGAGTCT
>JAUNAE010000139.1:0-8038 GCA_030527765.1 Eubacteriales bacterium | reverse complement strand
AATCATTGCGGATCCTTTAATAAATGGATGGATCGTGAGAGACTCTATGAAGGGGAAGAAGGATATTCCAAAGGTGCGTATGTATCAGCGGACAGTCCGTATCGTCACTATTTCCATTTCAATGATGAAGAGGAGTGGCCTTACAACGGTACTTATGATGGATGGTGGGGACACGATACTCTGCCGAAACTGAACTATGAGGAGTCTGAGGAACTTTATCAGGCGGTTCTGGCCATTGGACGCAAATGGGTATCTCCGCCTTATAACATTGATGGATGGAGACTGGATGTTGCGGCGGATCTGGGCCACAGCAATGGATTTAACCACAAATTCTGGAAGGATTTCCGAAGAGCCGTCAAAGATGCGAATCCAAATGCGGTAATTCTTGCGGAACATTATGGAAATGCCGAAGGATGGCTGCAGGGAGATGAATGGGACACTGTCATGAACTACGATGCGTTCATGGAGCCGGTGACCTGGTTCCTTACAGGTATGGAAAAACACAGTGATGCCTATAACGAAAACATGCTCGGAAACAGCGATGCCTTTATTATGGCAATGAGATACAACATGCGCTGTCTTCACATGTCTGCCCTGACCACAGCGATGAATGAGCTTTCCAATCATGATCATTCCAGATTCTTGTCCAGAACGAATCATCAGGTAGGACGAGTTGCAGAATTGGGACCGGAAGCGGCAGACTGCAATTTGAACCCGGCAGTTATGAGAGAAGCGGTTGCTATTCAGATGACATGGCCGGGATCTCCGACAGTTTACTATGGAGACGAGGTGGGGCTCACCGGATTCACGGATCCGGATAACCGCCGTACGTTCCCATGGGGAAGAGAAGATTGGCAGATGATGGATTATCACAGAGCTGCCATTCAGATTCACAGAGCGTATCCGGTACTCAAAACAGGTTCTCTGGAATATCTTTGGAATGATTATCAGGGACTGAGTTATGCCCGCTTTAACAGAGATGAGCAGATCATCGTTGTCATCAACAACCAGGATCAGCCTCGAAATGTGGTAATTGAAGCCTGGAGAGCCGGCCTTAGCCGAAATAAGGATTCCGTGATGGAACGCCTCCTTTTGTCAGATGAAAAGATGTTTACAAGAGAAAAGGCATGGATTACTGCAAAAGGCGGAATTCTGGATTTTGTGATGCCGGCTTATGGTGTCATGATTCTGCATCATGAAAGAGAGAAGTTTTGAAGGGGGACACGGAGACGAAAAAGGAAAGAATGCAAATGCGAAAGAACAACAACCATCCGACGGTGCTGATTGTGGGAGGAATCGGAGTGCTGGCCGTTCTGATCCTTCTGTACAGCCTGTTTTTCAAAAAATCCATGAGTCAGGTGACGGCGGATGGAATGGCATATCTGCAGACGCTGGAAGCAAAAGATCCACAGGAAGTGGAGACAAGACTCAGAGCCCAGAGAGAGGCAAGACGTCAGGCGGAAAGCGAAGAGCGGAAGCAGCAGCTTCTGGACGGAACCATTGACGTGTGGAGTCTGTTTGGAGAGTCAGTCATTATGGGAGATTCCAGAGCAGTAGGATTTTATACAAATGAATTTCTTCCGCAGGCAAGAGTTCTTGCGGCAGGAGGAGATACGATTCGTTTGATAAACGAGCATCAGGATGAACTTGTGAATCTGAATCCGGAAACACTGTTTTTATGTTATGGACTGAATGACGTTTCCATCGGATTCTGGAATAACAAAGAAGAGTATGTGGCAGAATACAAAGAGATTCTGAGCGGTCTCAGACAGCTTCTGCCGAATACGGCAATTTATGTGAATTCCATTCTTCCGGCACAGGAAGCAGGACTTCAGCTGGAAGGCTCTTGGGCAAACATTCCGGATTACAGCAATGCGGTAAAAGAAATGTGCACTCAGGAAGGATATGGATGGGTAGACTGTGATGGAATTACTTCGGAATATGCATATTTGTATGATGAGGATGGAATTCATGTGCAGAAAGAGTTCTATCCATATTGGGCTGTTCAGATGATGACGGCCGTCTACGATGCGGCTCTTGGCACAGGGGAAGAAGCGCAGACTTCTGAGGAAACTGTGGAAGAGTAAGCATCAGAAGGGAGATGACACCGGCCTTTGCAGGTGGTGGGCAGCCCGACTTAAATAGAGGAGATTATAACGAATCATGAAGAAAAAACCTTCTCAGGGAATTACTGTGACACAGATCGCAGCAGAGGCCGTGCGCTGGCTGTGTCTGCTGGGAATTGTGCTTCTGGTGAGCAGAATGTTTGCCGGAAACAAAATCAGTTCGACGCCATTTGATCAGATGAGCAATGCTGTCCTGAGCCATCTGTCCATGGATAAAATGCAGCTTGCGGACAATCAGATGATTAAACGTCTCTATGGAATTGATCCGGCTGCATACGAGGATGTTCTGCTTTACTATCCGACAACCAATATGGGAGCGGAAGAACTGTTTGTCATTAAATTATCTGCACCTTCTGAGCAGCAGGAGAGCGTGCAGAAGGCGATTGAAGCCAGACTTGCCACACAGAAAAAGAATTTTGACGGTTATGGAACTTATCAGACGGCTATGCTGAATGCAAGTCAGATCGTAGTGCGGGGCAATTACATATTGTTCATTTCCGGAGATAATCCGGATCAGATTGTGCAGGATTTTGAAAAGGCACTATAACTGGCTGCAAGGGAAGTTGAATTAGAAAATAAAGGGGAATAACGTTGGCATTTACATCATTGACTTTTATGTTTTTGTTTTTACCGATAGCACTCCTGGCAGGCCGTTTGATACCTGCTCATATGCCGAGAATCAAGGCACTTGCTTTGATTCTTCTGAGTCTTATCTTTTATGCATGGGGAGATATGAAAGCACTTCCCATATTGCTGCTCTCGGTAGGATTTAACTATGCTTCCGGAAGACTGCTGTCTTCTCTGAAGCCACAGAGAAAATCAAAAAATCTGTATCGAAAAATTGTTATGGCAACTTCCTGCATTACAAATGTGGGAATGCTTTGCCTCTTTAAATACAGCGGACTGTCTCAGCCGGTGGGAGTATCCTTCTACACCTTCTCTGCTTTGTCGTATCTTGCGGATATTTATCGGGAAAAAGCAGAGTGCGGAGATGTCCTGACGGATGTCTGCTATATGACATTCTTTCCGAAACTTGTATCCGGACCGATTGTTCAGTACAAGGATATGAAAGAACAGCTTGTTCAGATGAAAAAGACAGATGCGGATGTGATGATCGGTGTGCATCTGTTTATGATCGGTATGTTCAAGAAGGTCCTTCTGGCGGACAATCTTGGCATTGCGTTTCAGCAGATTTACGACCTTCCTAAGATGGCCGGAATGACTGCATGGCTCGGAATGATATACTATGGATTGCAGCTCTATTTCGATTTCAGTGGATATTCGGATATGGCGATCGGTCTGGCAAGAATGTTTGGCTTCAAATTTCAGCCGAACTTTATGTATCCGTATACTTCTGAGGGAATTTCGGAATTCTGGAGAAAATGGCACATTTCCCTTGGCGCCTGGTTCCGGGAATACGTGTACATTCCTCTTGGAGGAAATCGCTGCAGCAAAGCGGCTCAGTTCCGCAACCTTTCCGTTGTATGGCTCCTGACAGGAATCTGGCATGGAAATACATGGAACTTTGTCGTATGGGGCATTTTCCATGGAGCAATGGTTGTTCTCGAGAAATTTGCCCTGAAAGATATCACGGAGAGAATTCCGAGAGGACTTCGCATTTTCATGACGGATCTTCTTGTATTTCTCGGATGGGTATTTTTCTTCAGTCCGTCTCTTACGGAATCTTTCCGGTATTTCGGAAGAATGTTCGGCGCAGACGGCGTTGGTTTTGTGAACGGTGCATTTTTGTACTACCTGTTGAATCATCTGGTTCTTCTTGTGGTTTCTGTAATAGGATGCGGTCCGTGGGTACACAGAATTTATGAGAACATTGTGTTTAAACAGAGAAAAGCATTTCTCGGTGCAGTGATTCTCCATGTGGTGCTGTTTATATTCTGTATCGCATACATGGTGGGATCCACATATCAGACATTTATGTATTTCAAATTCTAAATCAGAGCAGGAGATAGAAGATGCAGCAGAAAAGTAATAAAAGAGCTTCGTTGATCAGAAGAAAAAAAGTATATTCTATCATGTCCGGAATTTTCGTGGGCACCATTGCGGGAATTCTTCTGCTCAACATCATTCTTCCATCGAGAGAGTTTTCATCTAATGAGAACCGTAGTCTGGCATCCAGACCGGCGATCAGCCTGTCAACTCTGTCCAGTGGAAAGTTTTTTAAAGATTTTAATACGTATTATTCAGATCAGTTTGCGGGACGTGACATATGGATGTCTGTGAAGGCTCTCGGAGGCGCCATCAGTGGAAACCGCGAGTCCAACAATGTTATTTTTGGAAAACACGGATATCTGTTTCAGTATCCGACCGTGCCTTCAGACAGTGCAATTGCGAACACGGCGAATGCGATTAACAGCTTTACCGATGCTCACAGTGATCTTCGCCAGACGATGATTCTTGTGCCGGATGCGGCGGATATTCTTGATGAAGAACTTCCGGCAAATGCTCCGGTTCGAAATCAGTCGGAGGATATTCGATCCTTTGAGCGAAAACTGAATATCAAAATCGGAATGGTGGATGCAGAACCGATTCTGGAATCCGCAGCGTCAGGACACCAGATCTATTATAAGACCGACCATCACTGGACAAGTTACGGAGCATACAGTGTATTTCTCGGCGCAGCAGAGCAGCTGGGAATCGGAACTCCGGTGAATTACAAAGGACGCGTAGTTTCGGATTCTTTCAAAGGGACTCTGGCATCACGAAGCGGACGAAATATCACGAATGACAGCATTGAGATTTATGAGCAGGACGGAACGGATGTTGCTTACATGGTTAATTATCCGGACACCGGTGAATCCAGTGCCTCCATGTATGTCAGTGACAAGCTGAAAGAGAAAGATCATTATCAGATCTTCTTTGGCGGAAATCATCCGCTGGTAGAGATTAAGACAACGGCAGACAATCAGAGAAATCTTTTGATCTTTAAAGATTCTTATGCAAACAGTTTTGTACAGTTTTTGATTCCATACTATGAAAAAATTATTCTCGTAGATCCGAGATATTACTATGACAATATTAATACGGCGATGACGTCTTATGGAATTACCGATGTTCTCTATCTGTACAGTGCAGATACACTACTCACTGATACAGGACTTGCGGATACATTGAATACCGGAAGTGCGGAATAAGGGTAAGAAAAGAAAAAACCTGTCACATGAGGAAAGAAGTCTCATGTGACAGGTTTTTTAAGCGAAGCGGATTGCGAATATCCGTTTGACTTAGAGAAAAACAAAAAAGACTGAGCACGATCTGCTCAGTCTTCTGTATGGATGGAGAAGGATTCGAACCTTCGAAGGCGGTGCCAACAGATTTACAGTCTGCCCCCTTTGGCCACTCGGGAATCCATCCGTAACCATTGCCTATTATATATGAATAGAAACAAAAATGCAAGAAGGAATTTTTTTCGTCAAATGGTAGACGGAAAAAGGATAATCTGTTAAAATTACAGCAAATGGATTTCGTTATTATCCAGATTTACAATCCAATCAATAGGAGGAATTCAACATGGCATTAGTAAACGCTACAGAAATGTTACAGAAAGCAAAAGCTGGTCATTATGCAGTAGGACAGTTCAACATCAACAACCTTGAGTGGACAAAAGCAATTCTGCAGACCGCACAGGAACTGAACTCTCCTGTAATCCTTGGTGTATCTGAGGGTGCTGGAAAATATATGACCGGCTACAAAACAGTTGTAGGAATGGTTAAAGGAATGATCGAAGAGATGAACATCACTGTTCCGGTTGCACTTCATCTGGATCATGGTTCCTATGAAGGATGCCTGAAATGCGTTGAGGCAGGATTCTCTTCCATTATGTTCGACGGATCTCATTATCCGATCGAAGAGAACGTTGCAAAAACTACAGAGCTTGTTAAGATCTGTGCTGAGCATGGAATGTCTCTCGAGGCAGAGGTTGGTTCCATCGGTGGTGAGGAAGATGGCGTTATCGGTGCCGGCGAGTGTGCAGATCCGAAGGAATGCAAAATGATCGCAGACCTTGGTATCAACTTCCTGGCAGCAGGTATTGGTAACATCCATGGAAAATATCCGGAAAACTGGGCTGGACTGAGCTTTGAGACTCTGGATGCTATTCAGCAGCTGACCGGTGATATGCCACTCGTTCTTCATGGTGGTACAGGAATCCCGGCTGATCAGATCAAGAAAGCAATCGACCTTGGCGTTTCCAAGATCAACGTTAACACAGAGTGCCAGCTTTCCTTTGCAGCAGCTACTCGTAAATATATCGAGGATGGCAAAGATCTTCAGGGCAAGGGCTTTGACCCACGTAAACTTCTGGCTCCTGGCGCAGAGGCTATCAAAGCAACTGTTAAAGAGAAAATGGAACTGTTCGGATCCGTTGGCAAAGCTTGATTTAGAGTTTGTAATGGAAGGATTACAGTAGGCGGACAGTAGATCTGCGTGTGTGATCATATGAAATGACGAATGAGGAGCTGTGAGTTTTCACAGCTCCTTTTGTCGTTCAGCAGTAGAATTTTTTTGAAAATGCAGTACAGAGGATATATGAATTGGGAGAAACAGAATGTCTGAGATTTGTCTGAAGTTCATTGAAAAGAAAAATAATACCATTACATATCATTACACATACAGTGACGATCTTGCGGATTATTTTACAGAGAAGCCGTTTTTGATTGAGTACCAGGAAAATGTGGAACATGTACCGGATGCAGTATGCGCGATCCCATTTCTGGCGAATGTACTTCCTGTCATCTGGGTCACAGACGGAGATTTCTACTGTGAGGAACTGGATGAGGAGTTTTATCATGCCATTCCGGAATTTAAACAGGGATTTATCAAAATGTATCCGGACTGTGATTTCGGGGGAAGAGTTCACTCGGACAATTTGAGAAAGACGGAGCAGGGAGATCCGAATCAGTGTGCCATGTTTTTCTCAGGGGGAGTGGATTCCCTGTACACTTTTATCGCTCATATCAAAGAAAAACCGGACCTGATTTCCATCTGGGGCAGTGATATCAAATTTGAAAATGAAGAAGGTTGGAAAAAGACTCACGCATGTATCTGGGAACAGTGCAAAAACTTTGATCGGAAGGATATTGTGATCCGCAGCACTTTTCGTGAATTCCAGTGGGAGGCACATCTGAGCAGAGATTATAAGAAAGTGATTGGAGACAACTGGTGGCATGGGGTGAAACATGGCCTGGCTCTTCTGGGGCACGTGGCACCATACGCATATCTGCATAAACTTTCCCGAATGTATATTGCCTCATCGTTTTGTGAGAAAGATCGTCCTTATACTTGTGCTTCGGATCCGACCATCGATAACTACGTGCGATACTGTGGGTGTCAGGTGATTCATGATGGATATGAACATACCAGACAGGATAAAATTCGAAAAATCATTCAATTTGTGGAAGAAACCGGTGTTCCTATGCCACTTCATGTATGCTGGGAATCCCAGTCCGGTAAAAACTGTTCCCATTGTGAAAAGTGTTATCGGACAATGTTTGAACTCATGATCGAAGGGGCAAATCCGGAAGATTATGGATTTGCAATGCATAAGGGGATCGGCATAGAGATAGAACAGATGCTCAGAGATAAACTGACTGCACGAAGAATTCATCCTCATTCCTGGCTGGAAACCCAGGAAGATTTGAGACGACGGAAAAAATCTCTTCGCAGAAATCCTAATAAGGAAGAAATCGCCTGGATTCTGGATCTTGATTTGATGGGAATCTATGGTGGGAAAGAGAAGGAAGAGAAGGAAAAGAAGAAGTCTCGGGTATGTTCGAAGATACGCAGATTTGCAAAATGTATAGTGAAACATTAAATTGAACATAAAATAGATACAATTTACACAAAAGAGAAAAATACTGAAAAAAGCCGTTGACAGTAGGGTTGCCTTCTGGTAT
>JAUNAE010000627.1 GCA_030527765.1 Eubacteriales bacterium | reverse complement strand
AAGTAAGGGTTGGCATTATGCTCGATATCCATGACTTCGGTTTGTTGCAAATCAATCACGAAAAACGACAAATCGGAGGAAAAATCATGGAAGAAAGAATTTATACATTTTACGACAGATATACAAAGGTAAGATACGAGAACGTAACAAAAGAGGAGCTTGAAACATTGGATAAGTATTATAATAAAGAAAGATATATCGGACATGAACAGTATGTAAGAAATAATACCTGTCTGTTCAGTGATCTTGCAACCGAGGATACGGAGATCACAGATTTCCTGACAGATGGAGTGGATGTGGCGCATCAGATCGTAACAGAGGAGTTCTTCAAAGAGCTGTTTTCGGTGCTGACAGATCGAGAGAGACTGGTTGTTGCCGGATCGATTGTAGAAGGAAGAACTATCAGTGAAGTGGCTGAGGAACTTGGGATCAGTTATCGCCAAGTAAGCCGTTACAAAGCAAACGGACTGGAAAAGATGTTAAAGAAGTTGCAGGAAGAAGGGATGGAGAATTTTGCTGAGGCAGCTGCAGAGTTGTTATAAAGTGATGATAAGATATGATTTACTGAAGTAACAGTGGCATTACGTATCAGCTTTGTAATCAAATTGATTTTACATGCATATAGTAGTTACAAATAGATAATCACCTATCATCATCCAAAATATTCCACTTGTAAAATAGACTGAAATATGCTAAAGTAAAGATACCAGAAGAGAGATCTTCTCCATTATTTATGGGCACGTGATATAAGGTGTGTATCACCGTCAGACTGGAGACGTTAAAACTTTGCACATACCTTACGAAATGGTTGATTTCGCATGAAAGTGGAAGGCTTTCAATTGGGTGGCAAGCACCTAAATAAACCAGTATACAGTTAGAGTATCGAGGTCTTGCGTAGAGCAAGGCCTTTTTACGTTGGAGGAATAGATGATTATCACGGCGAAGTTATCTGATCAGGAACTGCAGAAAAGGATATATGGTTCAGCGGCAGAGTACTCTAAGCTGATGGGGAAGACTTTCCTGATCATTGGGAAAAATAATAAAACACCATATTTTTGGTTTGAATGTAAGTTTGAGAAGAAAAACTTTATGCATTTACTTGGGATAAAAAGTAAAACATATCGGGCAGATGCGTTCTTTGATGCATGTTTGTCTGGATATAGTAATGAGGAGAATGGCGGAATTACAATAAACGATTGTACTCCATCAAGAAATCATAGTAGGACGACAATAAATGAAAAATGTTCGTGCAGCGAAGAAATGTTTCGATTAAAAGAGGCACGATATATGAAGATTGGACTGAAAGATAAAATTTCTCAGTTTGTAGATTTTACATATGCGTATGGCAGTACAGCGACGTTAGGGTTTCAAAAACAAGAAGAAGGTGTGGGATTTCCTATCACATTAATTCCAAGAAGTATAGATGAATTTTCATCACAAAAGTACAAAATATTGTTTGTGCTCGATAAAGATATAGAGGCAAGTCAATATGAACATGTATATGCAGAGATTAAAGAGGGACTGTTCAAAATGTGTTATGATGAATTGCCCGAGGAATTAAAAGGACTGATTAAAATAATCGTACAGACAGAGACGTAAGGGTTGCTATTTATTATGGAATATCCTAAGAATATTCAAAAATAAGTATAAGCAGCATTAAATAACAATTGACAATTGTATCAATTGGTGTTAAGATGAATCTACCAAGAGAAAGGAGCATGAATAT
>JAUNAE010000626.1 GCA_030527765.1 Eubacteriales bacterium | reverse complement strand
CATGAAAAGAAGATCGCGCTGGTGAAGAAAGTCCGCCAGAAGCTGGATCTGCCCATTGCCATCCTGCTGGATACCAAAGGACCGGAATACCGGATCCTTACCTTTGCTGCAGGAAAGGTGGAAATCACCGAAGGTGCACCTTTTACCTTTACGACAGATGATGTGGTGGGTGACGAAACCAAAGTCAGCGTCAATTATAAGAATCTGCACAATGAACTGAAACCTGGCGATACTGTCACAGCCAACAACGGTATGGTGGTTTTTGAGGTGCAGAGTGTTGAGGGACACAATATCCACTGTATCTGCAAGGTTGGCGGTGTTCTCTCTAACCGCAAGAGCATGTCTTTCCCAAACAAGGTCATGTCTGGCCCTTACCTTTCCGAACAGGATAAGTCGGATATCATTTTTGGCATTCAGCAGGGCGTGGACTTTGTGGCGGCTTCCTTTGTTTCTACGGCTCAGGATGTGCGGGATATCCGCAAGCTGCTGGATGAAAATGGCGGTCAGGATATTGAAATCGTTGCAAAGATCGAGAACCGTGCCGGCGTGGACAATGTGGTGGAGATCTGTGAAAACTGCAGCGGTGTTATGATCGCCCGTGGCGACCTGGGTGTTGAGATCCCCTATGTGGAGGTTCCTGCTGTTCAGAAGAAACTGACGAAGATCTGCCGTATGATGGGCAAACGGGTCATCACAGCCACCGAAATGCTGGAATCTATGATTCAAAATCCTCGTCCCACCCGCGCAGAAATCTCTGACGTTGCTAATGCGGTCTATGATGGCACTTCCTGTGTGATGCTGTCCGGAGAATCTGCTGCCGGCAAGTATCCTGTGGAATCTGTCCGTGCTATGGCACAAATTGCGGAATA
Organism: Eubacteriales bacterium; assembly: GCA_030527765.1. The sequence goes on along the minus strand of JAUNAE010000626.1, from coordinate 858 downwards.
TACTGAGAAGCAGACGGACTACAAGCAGCGCTTCCTGTCCACAGAGTATAATGGACAGAATAATCTGGATTGTATTTCCCATGCAGTCTGCTCCATGGCTCTGGATGTAAATGCCAAGGCTATCGTTGTGTGCTCTGTTTCCGGCCGGACAGCCATGCTTGTTTCCCGGTTCCGTACCCCCATCAATATCATCGGCATGACCACCGACCGGAAAATTTGGCGGCGTCTTTCCATGAGCTGGGGTGTTACTCCGGTGATGGCAGAGCAGTTCCCCAGTATGGATGTGATGTTCTACTATGCCAAGAAAGCAACCGTAGATATTCTTGGCCTGCAGAGCGGCGACAACATCCTGCTGACTGGTGGCCCCATCAACGGCAATTCCGGAAATACGGATACCATTAAGCTGGAAGTGGTATGATGAATAAAAACTGCCATGGATGTTCCATGGCAGTTTTTGCGCATAAAAATAGAAAATCGTTTGGAAAAATTCGGCAATTTCCCCATATGAAAGTGAAAAAAATTCATGCTATAATAGACCTGTCAAGAAGGACAGTCTATGGAAGAGGGGAGACGCGCTTGTGTTTCAAATAAATGACCGGGTTATATATGGCATTCATGGTGCATGTGACATAAAAGCTGTGGAGCGGCAGACTTCTGGCGGAAAGCCCCGGGAATATCTGGTTCTGGAGCCTGTTAATCAGACCGGAGCCCGGTTTCTGGTGCCTACCCATAATGCAGCAGCCATGTCAAAACTTCAGAAAATGCTTACCAAGGAGGAATTGGAGCAGCTGCTGCGTTCGGATTCGGTTCATGAATTCTGCTGGATTCAGGAAGAAAATTTGCGGAAGCAGACCTACC
>JAUNAE010000138.1 GCA_030527765.1 Eubacteriales bacterium | reverse complement strand
CTGTTTCTGCAAAATGAAGAAGAATCCCCGGATCCGCAACGCCTTTTTCCAGCATTTTCTGAATCAGTTCTCTTCCATCCATCATCGGCTTGCAGTTATAATTCATGGTTGCACCATAACGGCGCTTATTTTCATCCATGAACAAAATCGCTGCATCCTCCGTGTAAATTCGCGGATAAGCGACACCTTGCACGCAAGGATAAATATCTTCTCTTTCCAGCTGACTGTGGCACACTGCAACAAAACGAATCTGGGGTGCATCGCAGTACAGACGGTTTGTAAAAATCTGCGCGGCAAGTGCTTTGATATTTTCATCGCTCTTCAAATCCTGCAGAAATTCCTGGTAAATCGCAGAGTAGTCTTCCCCGATCTTTCCTTCCCGAATTTTCTGTCGGGCAAATTCCAGAATACGATCTTTATATCCCTCAAAAACCTCCGGTTCTTTCTCCTTCAGTGCGATTACGCTGGCATACAGAAAAGCCTTTCTTGAGTCTCCCAGGCTGTTGTTATTATATGTAAAATACAGAAGGAGTGGTTTCGGCAGTTCCTTATGATACGTGGTATCCATCGTCTCTACATAATATTCATACAGACGTGTCAGACGCACTCCCTGTTCCACAGCCCGCTCATACCAGTGAAAATACTCCGGTTTTCTCGGGTTGCCGAGCATCAGATAGCGACAGATCGCCTCTGTGGTCTCCGGTGACGGAAATGCATCACATCCGAAAGCAAGCGCTCTGTAAAAGCTCTCATTAAACTCTTTCTCGTACCCTGCCAGATAGGAAAATCTCATCACCATCTCTTCTGTGAGAATCTTATGACGTCCGGCAAACAGAAGCACCTGAATCCAGAAAGGACTCACTCTGTGGAACAGATTCTCCTCTTCTTTCACAATCGACCAGGCCTTACTGTACAAAAGTGGATGCTTGCAGCCGTGCAGGAACAGTTCTTCCAGCTCAAACAGAATCTTGGAGGGGCTGTCCCCATAGGAAGGATCCAGATGAATCAATGCGTGAAGGAGCAGCATGCTGTCCTGCTTCTGTGTATAATAATTTCGGATTCTCTTAATAGCTCCTTCCCGGTCCTGATACATACCGGTAATGGTACAGAGATACAGGTACATTCCTGCAATTTCCATATCTTCCTTTGTGAAGTTTTTGTTCTGAATAGAGAAAAGAATCTGTTTGGCTTCCTCAGTCTTCTCTTCTCTCCAGAGAATAAATGCTTCATATAACCGGTACTGAATATCACAGAGTCCTGCGGATTTCAGCTGATTCAGCTCATAATGACTGTTCGCTGCCCATTCTGCAACACTCTGCTCTCCCATGGTATATGCCAGATATTCTTTCTGCAGGGCAAGACGTGCTCTTTTTTCCCGCAGTCTGACACTTCCTCCGCTATGCTTGCTCTCTGAAGCACTCACTTCGAATTCCAGCGTCTCATAAGGACTTCGGATGATAATTTTTCCCTGGCGAATTCCCTGAGACAAACGGTCTTTTCGAACTACATAGGCCAGATTATAGTTCTTTCCTATGAAGTCCTCTCCGGTCACCACCCGTTTCTCCACACTTAAGAAATCTCCCACTGTCTCAATTTCAAGACGCAGATGTCCCCATCCGCTTCTGGTAATCGGAAACGACTGGCTGACATTCTCATGAATGTCAAAAAGCTCCTGATTTTTCTTTGAAAGAGAGATGGAAACCTTCTCCTTAAGGCCCGATGCAACCAAATACTCTTCCAGGTGCTGATAAGTGACCGGCTGGGCGGTCAGTCCGATGTATAAAGCTTTCTCTTTCTTTGTGGCATTTTTGAGCAGTGCCGAAAACCCCGGATCTGTATACAGGCGAAAGGCCTCTCTCATATCACGTTTTGCCAGATCCCGAAACTCCTCCAGAGTGGTAATCTGCCCTGTATTCGAACGCACTTTTTGTTCTTCTGCCCGAATTTCAAAATTCAGCCGATATTCTCCGATACTGGTAGTAAGGGTCAGCCACTCCTCCAGAACTTCTCCCGGCTTCATTCCAACAGCGTCAATGCCGTAGGGCAGACAGATCGCTGTTCCGGAAATCCGATCCATTCCGGGAACCAGACGGCGACTGGAGGATGTGACAAATCCCCGTATTCTTCGCTTATCTTCTGCCCCAAGGTAAACCTCACCCTGAAGGGTTTCTCCTGCCTTCAAGGATACCTTAATATTCTCCTTTGAAAACAAAAGTGCAGGGAGCTCATAGTGAAATTTGCCTGCCAGAAGATGTTCCATTCTTTTTTTCAACTTAATCACCTCTTGCAACTAGTTTCAGGTCGGGGTTAATGATTGTCTGTTCCCTTCCATGCCTCAACTTCAGCTCTCACAGGAATAGATCCGGCTGCTCCCGGTCTTGTCACTGCAATTGCAGATGCTTTTGCCGCAAGATCCAGTGCTTCTTCTGCACTCTTCTGCTCAATTAAGGCAGTCAGGAAAAATCCTGTAAAGGTATCTCCGGCCGCAGTGGTATCCACAGCTTTCACTTTATAGATTCCCTGATGACAGGTTTTGTCTCCCTTTCGGTATACGGAGCCTTCTCCACCGAGAGTCAGAACAACCGCTGCATCCGGATAATCCTTCTGCATTTTTCCCAGAATTTTCTCCGCTTCCTTTTCTCCGGAAATCTGGAAACCTTCCACTTCATTAATCAGGAAAATGCTCACCTTGGAAAGATCGCACTCTTTCAGATTGTCGTCATAAGGAGACGGATTCAGAACAATCGTCATCCCTGCCTCATAAGCTTTGTCGATAATGTAGGCAAGTTCATTGATTTCATTCTGAAGAACCAGATAATCTTCCTTTCCGAAGGAGGACAGCACCTCGTCTACAAACTCTTTCGTGATCGTTCTGTTGGAACCTCCAAAAAGAAGAATGCTGTTCTGTCCGTTCTTATCTACCTGAATGACAGTATGTCCGCATGGTCCGTCTGTCTTTCTGACAAATTCTGTATTTACCTGATTCTCTTTCAGCATGTCCAGAAGGATGTCTCCGCCTTCTCCGATCATGCCTGCGTGGTAAACCGGTGCCCCTGCTTTTGCCAGGCCGATGGACTGGTTCAGTCCCTTGCCTCCGCAAAAAATATTTCTGGATCCGGCTGCCAGAGTTTCCCCCGGAGCAACCATATGATCCACCTGATAAACATAATCCACATTCAAAGATCCAAAATTCAATACCTTCATTGTTTTTCCCCCACACCATTGATATAAATTTTGTATATAACTTTTTTCTTAAATGCCTCTGTTTGTTTTATGCTTCCTGTTCTGCTCTTCTCAGGATATCATAAACGGAAATTTCCTGATCCAGATCCACAAAAAGTGTCTGCTGCGGATGCGGTGCACTCTCCATAGCACTGCCTTCACTGTCGTAAATACCTCTGACCACTGTCTGTACATTATCTCCGTTCGGTTTCATGATCTCGATGGTCTCTCCCACAGTGAATTTGTTTCGCTGGGTAATTCTTGCAAAACCACGCTCATCGATTTCCTCTGCAAAACCAAGATAGGTGTATTCTTTTACATACGTATTGCTGTCATAAATCTGGCTGTTCTCATCCGGTTTCCCATAGAAAAATCCGGTTGTGAACTGCCTGTAAGTACAGTTGGAAATCTGGTCACGATACCAGTCCATATTGTTCTTATATTTTTCCGGGCTTTCCAGATAATCATCAATCGCTTTTCGGTAAGTTCTTGCCACAGTTGCAACATAAAGAGCCGTTTTCATTCGGCCCTCAATTTTCATACTGTCCACACCCGCATCAATCAGATCGTCCAGATGTTCAATCATGCAAAGATCTTTGGAATTGAAAATGTAAGTTCCTCTCTCATTCTCAAATACCGGCATGTACTCTCCCGGACGCTGTTCCTCAACGATGGAATATTTCCAACGGCAAGGATGTGTGCAGGCTCCCTGGTTGGCATCTCTGCCTGTCAGATAATTGCTGAGAAGGCATCTGCCGGAATAAGAAATGCACATAGCACCGTGAATAAAGGTCTCCACTTCCAGATCTTCCGGAATTCCGGCTCTGATCTCTTTGATCTCCGCCAGAGAAAGTTCTCTCGCAGTTACAACACGTTTTGCTCCCAGTCTGTGCCAGAAACGATATGTTTCTACATTTGTATTATTCGCCTGCGTGCTGACATGTGCCTCGATCTCCGGGCAAATCTCCCGGGCATAAGTAAAAATACCGGGGTCTGCAATGATCAGTGCATCCGGGTGTAATTCTTTCAGTTCCCAAAGATATTCCCGCACTCCATCGAGATCCCGGTTATGAGCTAAGATATTTACAGTCACATGAACCTTACAGCCATGGGCATGTGCGAATTCGATTCCTTCCTTCATATCCTCATGTGAAAAATTCTTCGCCTTCGCACGGAGCCCAAAAGCTTCTCCGCCGATATATACGGCATCTGCTCCGTACATAACTGCTATTTTCAGTACCTCCAGACTGCTGGCCGGCACTAATAATTCCGGTTTTTTCATTTTATTCTCTTCTCCTGTTTTATACTGACTGTCACTCCATCTCCCACCGGAAGAATGCTCGTCACAAGTTCCGGGTGATGAGTCAGTTCGAATAGATAATCTCTCATACGGCGATAAATGGTTCTGTTTCGTCTCTCCACCAGAAAATGAGATTCAATCAGATCCCCTTCCTGAAGAACATTATCCGAAACAAGCATGCCTCCTGTCTTCAGAAGCCGCATCACATCCGGCAGCCAGTTCAGATACTGTCCCTTTGCCGCATCCATAAATATAAAGTCAAAGGGCTCCGAAAGAGTTTTCAGAATCTCTCCCGCATCCCCTTCCAGAAGGGTAATCTGTGATTCCCGTCCTGCCTTTTTGAAATTTTCTTTCGCAATCGGAATCCGCTTCTCATAATTCTCAATCGTCACGATTTCCAGATTGTCCGGACCGTATTCACACATAAGAAGTGTGGAGAAGCCTACGGCTGTCCCCACCTCCAGAATTCGCCCCGGCTGCGTGGCAGCCAGGAGCGTCTTTATAAATGTCTGCATTTCTCTGCGAATGATAGGAACACGGTTTTGTAAAGCGTCCTGCTCAAGTTCCTCAAGAAATCCGGTATTCCCGGAATCCAGGGAATTGATAAATGTCTTCATTCTCTCGTCAACAATCACGAGGCAGCGGCTCCTTCCTGTTCTTCGTCCTGGGCCAGTATGCCCATGATTCTTGTTGGAGTGTAAGCCGTACTAAGAAGATACGTTCCCGCTTTCATTTCTCCATGATAATTTGACAATAATTCCTGCACATAGAACACATAGGCATTCTCAATCAGTCCCTTGCTTTCCAGGGTTTTCCCGATTTTCAGAACGGAACTTCCCTCCTGAATCACTACGGAAACTTCCTGACCTTCCCCGGGACTCATTGCCTTCTGGTTAAATACATCATACCCAAAATGATATGCATACTGTCCAATCCAGAAGAGCAGCAGCAATACACAGATGTATAATGCAATGTGGAAGGTACCTCCTGCCAGAGCAAGACCAATCCTTCCGGCTCTCGCACGTCCTCTGGTAGTACTCATCGTATTCTCCCTTCTATTACATGGTCGGAACATCGAACTCTATTGAGCCGATAATTCTTCTCATGGTTTTCTGTATCATTTTGCAAAGTGCAAGCTCAGCATCCAGGTATGCGTTGACTTCCGGAATTCTTCTGAGCTCTATATTCTCCTTTTGAATTTCTTCTGCAAGAGAAAGCATCTCTGCATTGTCTGAATTCTTCTGCATTTCAAAGACACCGCCCCGGAATCTCCGCACCCGGTCCATAAGTTCAGGATTCATGGCAAGACGTTCCTCCTGCTCACGATATTCTCGATAAACACGGCTGTTCTTCATTGCCTGAATGAATTCATCCATTGCCTTCTCATACTGCTCCATGTCAGGCCTCCATAATAATCGGGAGAATCATAGGACTTCTCTTTGTTCTCTTCCATACATAATCGCTGAGAGCGTCCTTTACTTCTGATTTGATGTGTCCCCAGTCGGTGATGCCTTTTTCAAGACAATGCTCCAAAGCTTCATCGACCGCTTCTCTTGCATGCTCCATAAGATCTTCGGACTCACGGACATAGACAAAACCGCGGGATACGATATCCGGGCCGGCAAGGACAACATTGCTGTGACGCTCCAGCGTCATAACGACAATCATAATACCGTCTTCTGCCAGTCTCTGGCGGTCTCGAAGAACGATATTTCCAACATCACCGACTCCCAGTCCATCTACAAGGATTGCTCCCGTATGTACACTTCCGGTGACATTTGCACTCTGTTCATCCAGTTCAAGAACGTTTCCGGAAGCAAGAATAAAAATGTTTTCCTTAGCAATTCCAAGTCCTTCCACAACCTGGCTCTGTGCAACCAGATGACGATACTCACCATGGACCGGAATCGCATATTTCGGACGCACCAGTGAGTAAAGAAGCTTGATCTCTTCCTGGCATGCATGTCCGGAAACATGGGCATCCTGGAAAATAACCTTCGCCCCTTTCATGGTCAGCTCGTTGATGACTTTGGAGACTGCCTTCTCATTGCCCGGAATCGGATGAGAACTGAAGATAATGGCATCGTTCGGTTTGATGACAATCTTCTTGTGAATATTCGCCGCCATACGGGACAGCGCCGCCATGGATTCGCCCTGGCTTCCTGTGGTAATCAGAACTACCTGCTCATCCGGATAGTTCTTCACCTGATCAATCTCAATGAGTGTCTGATCCGGCACACGAAGATATCCGAGTTCAGAAGCTGTGGAGATAACATTCACCATGCTTCGTCCCTCTACGGCTACTTTTCGTCCAAAACGATATGCCGTGTTGATGATCTGCTGTACACGGTCCACATTGGATGCAAAGGTCGCAATGATAATTCTGGAATTTTTATATTCGTTAAACAGATTCTCGAACACTCTTCCAACTGTACGCTCGGACATTGTAAAGCCCGGACGTTCTGCATTGGTACTGTCGCACATGAGTGCAAGAACTCCCTTACGTCCGATCTCCGCAAATCTCTGAAGGTCGATGGCATCACCGAATACCGGTGTGTAATCCACCTTAAAGTCTCCTGTGTGAACAACAATTCCTGCCGGAGAATAAATAGCAAGTGCGGAAGCATCCTGAATGCTGTGGTTGGTTTTGATAAACTCAATAGAGAAATCTCCCAGGTTGATCACCTGTCCGTGTTTCACTTCTTTGAGTTTGGTCGTGTTTACAAGATTGTGCTCTTTCAGCTTATTGGTAATCAGAGCCAGTGTAAGCTTCGTGGAATAAATAGGGACATTCACTTCCCGAAGCACATAGGGAAGGGCACCAATGTGATCCTCATGTCCATGAGTAATGACAAATCCCTTCACCTTGTCGATATTCTCTTTGAGGTAAGTGACATCCGGAATTACAAGGTCAATTCCCAGCATATCGTCCTCCGGGAAAGAAAGACCACAGTCCACTACCACAATACTGTCTTCGTACTCGAAGGCAGTGATATTCATACCGATCTGCTCCAGACCTCCAAGTGGAATAATCTTCAGCCTGGACTGAGATTTCTTAACTTTCTTGCCGGAAACCTTGCCGTTTTTTGCAGAAAGTTTTGCTGCTTTTTCCAGCTTTTCCTGTTTCTCCAGCTGTTTTTCCAGCTCTTTCTGAATATTTTTCTTATTTTTGTTTTCTTTTTCTTTTGTTCTAAGTTTTAATTCTTCCCGAGAATGATTCTTCTGGGATTCTTTGTTCTCTTTATTCTCTTTCTTGTCTTTTCTCTTATCACTTTCTTTATTTTTTCTCACCAGATTTCGTCCTCCCTGATGACTATGTCCGTAATATCCCGAGGAATTCTTCTTATTGCCATACTCCTCTTTCTTTGGACTCTTTCCCTGGTTCTCGTTTCTCAAGTTTTGCACCTCCAATTATGGGAGGAAATCGCGATTCAGTAAACATACGCATCCCTGGGGAGCGTTTATCTCAGTCGGAGATAAAAATTCATTATTTCGTCAGATCGACATCCTCCATCATCTCCTGGAAAATTTTAAAAACTGCGTCCAGTTCTTCATCATCTTCCACCATTTCGTAGCAGGCCTCATCACCCTCTCCGGATGATACATCCTTTAAAACATACGCATTCGCTTCATCGTCCATTGAATCAGAAACAAGCAGATAGGACCGTCCACCGATGGTGGTCTGTTCTTCTACATAAAATTCCTCAACTTGTCCATCTTCTGCTCTAAAACTAATCTTCTCCATGGTCTGTATATCCTCACTGTTCATTCTGTACTGTAAGACTTTGCGAATCCAAATACCCTTGTAAAATAAATACTGCTGCAAGTCCGTCAAGGTACTGCTTGCGATTCTCTCTTCGCACCTTCGCTTCCATCAATGTTCTGTTCGCCGCCGCTGTGGACAAACGTTCATCCCACATAATGACCGGCAAACCGGTTCTGTTCTCCAGCATCTCCTTGAATTCCAGGGATCTTTCCGCTCTCTCCCCGATGGTGTTATTCATATTTTTCGGATAGCCGAGAACAATTTTCTCGATTTGATATTCTGCTATCAATTCTTCGATTCTCTGGAGTGTCTGTCTCAGATGATTCTCTTTCTTTCTCCAGATGGTCTCAACCGTCTGAGCAGTGAATCCAAGGGGATCACTCACTGCAACTCCCACGGTCTTCGATCCATAATCAAGTCCCATAATTCTCATATCAGACTTCCCATAAACGATTCTTAATGTACTCCGTCAGAAGCTCTTCTACCAGCTCATCACGTTCCACTTTCATGATCATGCTTCTGGCTCCTTTGTAACTGGTAATATAGGTCGGGTCTCCGGACATAATATATCCTACAATCTGGTTCACCGGATTGTATCCCTTCTCCTCCATTGCATTGTACACCAGATTCAGGACTTCTTTTACTTCCATTTCCTGATCCTGTACTTTTCGAAAAAACTGTGTGTTTCCAAGATTATTATCTGCCATTTTTCTCCACGTCCTTTATTCATATTCGGTAACAGTTCCCATCTTGTGTCCCCGCGGAACGGTTACGATATTCATTTCTATTCTAACCCAAATCAAAATAAATTACAATCATCAATCACTTGCGGATTCCCCGGAGCAGATGTCCTTTCATACGCTCGGCAATCTCTGCTGTAACAATGGAATTTACACCAATTCCATCCTCCGGCTTAACAACGACTCTTAAATACTCTTTTGTGTGTCCAACCATCCA
>JAUNAE010000625.1 GCA_030527765.1 Eubacteriales bacterium | reverse complement strand
ATTTTTTCATTTATTCTGCACCTGCCGCTTTCATAAGAATAGATTCCTGGGAAATTTCTTCTTTGTTAAGGCTGCCTGCAAGTCTGCCTTTACAAAGAACGATAATTCGATCCGACATTCCAATCAACTCTTCCATATCAGAAGAAATCATAATAATCGCTTTACCCTCATTTGCAAGATCATTCATGATCTCGTAGATCTCCTGCTTGGCACCTACATCGATTCCTCGTGTCGGTTCATCAAAAATAATAACATCCGGATTCATGGCAAGCCATTTTGCCAAAACAACCTTCTGCTGATTACCACCACTCAGGTTTTTCACCAACTGATTAATGGACGGTGTTTTGATCTGAAGACTTTTCTCGTAAGTTTCTGTTACTTCGATCTGCTTCTGTTCACTGAGAACTCCCCTTCTGGAAATCCGTTTCAGAACCGGCATAGTAGCATTTTCTTTAATTGTCATATCAAGAATGACTCCATGACGTTTCCGATCCTCCGGAATCATGGAAATTCCAGCCTTGATTGCCTGCTCGCAGTTTTTAATCTCGAGAGGCTTTCCCTTATAAATAATCTCTCCGGATGTCATATGTTCACTGCCGAAAATCAACTGAGCAAGTTCGGTTCTTCCGGCTCCAACCAATCCTCCGAGACCAAGGATCTCTCCTCTTTTCACCTCAAAACTGATATCCTTCACACCATTTCCACTGACATTGTTCAGCTTCATAATGGTTTCTCCCGGTTCATCTTTTCGGGTAGGATATGTTTCATTCAACTCTCGACCAACCATCAGTTTGATCAATTCCTGCTTATCCGTATCTGCAGTATTCATAGTTGCAATGTACTTGCCGTCACGAATTACAGAAACACGATCTGACAACCGAAAAATTTCCTCCATTCGATGTGAGATGTAAAGAATCGTAACGCCTTCCGCTTTCAAACGCTCCACGATTTCATACATTGCCTCAACCTCTGTAATTGTCAACGGTGCTGATGGCTCATCCATAATCAAAATTTTGGCATCCTTTGAAATCGCCTTTGCGATCTCCACAATCTGTTGAAAACCGGTCGTAAGATCTGCAACCTTCACATTTGGATCAATCTTTACATGAAGCCTGTCAAAAAGTTCTCTTGCCCGCTCTTCCATGGATTTCCGATCAAGTACCAGACCATTCATCATGTACTCACCCATGAATATATTATCTGCGGCTGACAATACAGGAACCAATGTGAATTCCTGATAAATAACTGCCACACCCTTCTGACGTGATAATTTCGGATTTAATTTGTCGAAAGTTTCTCCACATATTTCAATGGTTCCCTGCGTAGGCTCAATAGCACCTGAAATAGTCTTGATCATTGTCGATTTGCCTGCACCGTTCTCTCCGACAATTGCATGAACTTCTCCTTCCCGAAATTCCATACTCATATCGTCCAGTGCAACTACACCCGGGTACAATTTGGAAATGTGGTTAAGTCTCAGAATCGTATCTCCAATCATATGCTCCACCTTTTCCTTTCCTGTTGATGAATTTATTGTATGTGATCAAAAGGGTAAAAAAAATGACCCAATTTTGACTTAAGGTATAAATTATTAACTTCAGCATCCATTTTGATCTGTGCACTTTCAATATTCACTTCTTTATCCTATCCTGTTTTTATTATATTTGTATCAGTTTTAAGTCAAGTCCATATTTGTGTGTAAATTCCCCTTAGGCAATTTTGTTGCAGGAGA
>JAUNAE010000137.1 GCA_030527765.1 Eubacteriales bacterium | reverse complement strand
ATCGGAGACTCCGACCACAGATGCCGTGCCAAAAGCCCCGTCCCCAAAACAACCAAAATCTTCTCCGGCTGAGATTGAAGCAGGCATCGAGAATGTTGCCCAGGAAATTGCCGCGAAAGAGGAAGTTCAGAGGCCGGTATACGTCTTCCCGCCTCTGGATCTTATGAAAAAAGGTTCCGGTAAGACTAGTGGAGATTCTGAAGAGCACCTTCGCCAGACTGCCAAGAAACTGCAGGAGACACTCCATAATTTCGGTGTCAATGTGAAGATTCTGAATGTCAGCTGCGGTCCGACGGTAACACGCTATGAATTGCAGCCGGAAATGGGTGTCAAAGTCAGCAAGATCGTCAGTCTCACAGACGATATCAAGCTGAACCTTGCCTGTGCAGACATTCGTATGGAAGCACCGATTCCGGGCAAAGCTGCCATCGGTATCGAGGTTCCGAATAAAGAGAACGTCGCCGTTCCTCTGAGAGATCTTCTGGAATCCTCTGAATTCCAGAATTCCAAGTCCAAACTTTCCTTTGCTGCCGGTAAAGATATCGCAGGAAAGCCGGTTGTCACGGATATTGCCAAAATGCCTCACCTTTTGATCGCAGGTGCCACAGGTTCCGGTAAATCCGTGTGTATCAATACCCTGATCGTCAGTCTTCTGTACAAGGCAAATCCGGATGAAGTCAAACTCATCATGGTCGACCCGAAGGTTGTTGAGCTCAGTGTTTACAACGGCATTCCACACCTTCTCATTCCGGTCGTAACGGATCCGAAGAAAGCTGCCGGAGCGTTGAACTGGGCTGTTCAGGAGATGACACAGCGCTACAATACTTTTGCAGAATACAACGTGCGTAATCTGGGAGAGTATAATCGAAAAATACAGAAAATGGATTTCCCGGAAGGAGAGGAACGTCCGAAGCCTCTTCCTCAGATCGTCATCATCGTAGACGAGCTTGCGGACCTTATGATGGTCGCACCGGGAGAAGTCGAAGATGCCATCTGCCGTCTGGCACAGCTTGCCCGTGCAGCAGGTATCCATCTGATCATTGCAACCCAGAGACCATCTGTCAATGTCATCACCGGTCTGATCAAAGCAAACATGCCTTCCCGAATCGCATTTGCCGTATCCTCCGGTGTGGATTCCCGTACCATTCTGGATATGAACGGTGCCGAGAAGCTTCTCGGCAAAGGAGATATGCTGTTCTATCCTCAGGGAATGCCGAAACCTGCCCGTCTTCAGGGTGCCTTTGTATCCGATGAAGAGGTCAGCGACATTGTAGACTTCCTAAAGAATCGGAACCCGAAATCCGAGGCTCAGATTGAGCAGGAAAAAGCCGTACAGATCACCAGTGTTTCCAGCATGGCCGGAGGCGGAAACGACGAACTGGATGTATATTTCACAGAAGCCGGCAAATTTATTATCGAAAAAGACAAGGCATCCATTGGTATGCTGCAGCGTATGTTTAAGATCGGTTTCAACCGTGCCGCACGTATTATGGATCAGCTGAGTGATGCAGGCGTTGTCGGACCTGAGGAAGGTACCAAACCCCGCAAGATTCTTATGAGTGAAGAACAGTTCGAGAATTATCTGGAACAGCACGGTTAATCCAGAAGAAAGAAAGGAGGGAATCATCGCAGCTATTCCCTATCGCTATAGCTGCGGATCTGCTTATGAAATGTCCATATTGTAACAGCGAAGTTCCCTCCGGAACTCTGTATTGTCCGAAGTGCCTCACAGAAGTTCCCTGGGTAAAAGAATTTGACACCGTAGAGCAGCAGCTTCTGAAGAAGAAACTGGATGATGAAAAAACATTCTACGAAAAAGAAAAAGCCTCTCAGGCCACGAGACTTGGACGTCTTCGGAAACAGTTCCGTCCTGTGAAGCAGTTTCTCAGCCGCTTCGGCTGGTCTCTTCTTGTTGGTGTGTCCATTCTTATCATTCTGGGAGTCACCTTGTATATGAACAGCTACAACAGTCTGTACAACCGGGGAACCAAGGCTTATCAGGTAGGCAATTACACAAAGGCGACGGATTATCTCACATCCGCCATCAACCATCGGCCGGATGACTACGACGCCAACTATCTTCTTGCCAAAGTGCAGCAGGCAGCGGGAAGGTACGAAGGTGCCATTCTCGTACTGAAACCAATGCTTAGAATATATCCGAACAAAGGAGATCTTTATCTTCTCACGGCAGAATGCTATTATGCACTCGGAAATTATGCAAAGCTTCAGGAATTGTTTGCAGAATGCGATAACCCGGACATTCTCGAACTTTGTGCGGACTATATCTGTCCTCCTTTGGAAGTGAATGCCGCAGGCGGCACTTATGCCCAGAAACAGATGGTGACTTTCACCAGTGATTACGAGACCATCTACTATACTCTGGACGGAAATGAACCAACCACCGAAAGTGCTATTTACAGCGAACCGATTCCAATGGAAAAAGGCATCACCATTCTGAAAGCCATGGGAGTGAATGCCCTTGGCATTTCCAGTCCCATTCTTGAAGAAAAATATGTCATTTCCCAGGGACAGCCGGATGCCCCGAACGTCTTCCCGAAATCCGGCACATACTCAGAAAACACTATGATTCAGGTAGAAGTACCGGAAGGCTACCGGGCGTATTATGCCTTTGATGAGGTGCCGACAACGGCAAGCACCTTATATAAGCAGCCCATTTCCATGCCTTCGGACAGTCATGTATTTTATGCGATTCTCGTATCTGCAGACGGTCAGGTCAGTGAAGTGACCCGTCGGGAATACTATCTGGAATATTAATCATAAGGAGAGCTCATGGAGATTCGAATTCTCAGTGTAGGAAAAATCAAAGAAAAATACCTGAAAGACGGAATTCAGGAATACACCAAGCGTCTCGGACGTTACTGCAATGTGCGGTTTATTCAGGTTGCAGACGAGAAGACGCCGGACCATGCCTCAGAAGCTCTGAACCGTCAGATTAAGGAAACCGAAGGAGAGCGCCTTCTGAAAAATATTCGGGAGCAGGACTATGTCGTTGCTCTGGCACTGGACGGAAAGATGCTGGACTCCGTGGAACTCTCCAAATTCATGGAAAACCTTGGAATTCAGGGCAAGAGCACCATCGATTTTGTCATCGGCGGCTCCCTTGGGCTCAGCGACCGGGTTCTCGCCCGTGCAGATTATAAGCTCTGCTTTTCCAAAATGACCTTTCCCCATCAGCTCATGCAGATGATTCTGCTAGAGCAGGTTTACCGGGGATTCCGTATTATGAACAATGAACCCTATCATAAATAGTGCAAAGGAATCTTATGGAATTTAACATTGAACACTTTGAACAGTTTATTTCTGAATACCCGATTTTTGAATACCGCCTGTTAAAAACAGATCATATACAGACCTATCCCCGGGTACGCCACATTTGCAAAGAAGAGTGTGAGCGCTACAACTCCACCTGGGCATGTCCCCCGGCGGTAGGCACCATAGAAGAATGCAAAGAACACATTCACCAATATCCCCAGGGCATCTTCTTCTCCAGCGTGGCGGAAGTGTCAGATATTCTGAACTTTGAAGAGACACTGACCACAAGGCAGGAACATGAAGCACTGACAAACCAAATCGAAGGCTATCTGAGAGAGCAGGGATTTGACGTCTATTCCCTGTCTACGGAATCCTGCGATATTTGTCCGGAGTGTGCTTACCCTCAGGGAAAACCCTGCAGACATCCCGAGCGCATGCATCCCTGTCTGGAAAGCCACGGTGTCATGGTCAGCGAACTGGTAGAGCAGGAAGGAATGGAATATACTTTGGGAGGAAACGCAATTTTATGGTTCTCCCTTATCTTATTTAGAAAGGATCAGTAACAAGAATGGCAAATGGAATTGTAGATTTGCATATTAACATCCCTGCATCCGTGCAGGGAAACGTATTCGGCAAATTTGACGAGCATCTGAAACAGATTGAACGAACACTGAATGTCACTTTTATCTCCAGAGACGGAGAGCTGAAGATTCTCGGAAGTCCCGCAGGAGCAGAGCAGGCCAAAAAACTCATGGAAGATCTTGTACGCCTTGCAGAGCGCGGCAACATTATTTCCATGCAGAACGTAAATTACGGTCTCTCCCTGGCAATGGAATCCATCGGCCATTCCCTCTCAGAGATTGATAAAGAGATTATCTGCAACACCATTCAGGGACGCCCGATTAAGCCGAAAACCCTTGGTCAGAAGGATTACGTGGATCAGATCCGCAAAAAAATGATCGTCTTCGGTGTCGGCCCTGCAGGTACCGGAAAAACCTATCTGGCAATGGCCATGGCTGTCACCGCATTTCGCAACGAAGAAGTGAGCCGCATTATCCTCACCAGACCTGCCATTGAAGCAGGAGAGAAGCTCGGCTTCCTTCCGGGAGACCTCCAGAGCAAGGTAGACCCTTACCTTCGTCCTCTCTACGATGCCCTCTATCAGATTATGGGAGCAGAAGCTTTTCAGCGAAACATGGAAAAAGGACTCATCGAAGTGGCACCTCTTGCCTACATGCGTGGACGAACTCTGGACAACGCCTTTATTATTCTGGATGAGGCACAGAATACCACTCCGGCTCAGATGAAAATGTTCCTGACCCGTATCGGATTCGGTTCCAAAGTCATCGTAACCGGCGACGCCTCCCAGAAAGACCTTCCGAAGGATCAGACTTCCGGTCTTGATGTGGCAATGAAAGTTCTCAAAAAAATCGACGATATCGGATTCTGTGAACTCACAAGTAAGGACGTTGTCAGACATCCGCTTGTTCAGCAGATTGTCCAGGCTTATGAAAACTACGAGAAGAAACAGAAGCCGGAACGGCGGGAGAGATCCGAGAGATCTTCTTCTCGAACTTCAAAAAGGAGCTAAACTATGACCTTTCAAATTGAAATAGAAACAGAACAGGATCTTGGAATTGACATTCCCGCACTGGCAAACCTTGTAGGAGATCAGGTGCTGGACATGGAACAGTGCCCCTATGAAGCACAGGTGAATCTTGTCATTACAGACAACGAAGGAATCTGGGCAGTGAATAAGGAATTCCGCGGAATCGACCGTCCGACCGACGTTCTCTCCTTCCCTATGGTTCCTTTTGAAACCCCTGCGGACTATGAGATTCTGGAAGAGGATGACACCCTCTTTGATCTGGATACCGGAGAACTTCTCCTTGGTGACATTATGATTTCCACAGAGAAAGTAATTGCACAGGCAGAAGAGTATGGACACAGTGTCAAGAGAGAATTCTGCTTCCTTGTAGCTCACAGCATGCTTCACCTTCTGGGATATGATCACATGACACCGGAAGAAGCAGCCGTCATGGAGCAGAAACAGCGGGCCGCACTGGATGCTCTGGGAATTTCCAGATAATCTGTGTGCCGGATTTTCTGAGGATTTTCTGTCGATAAAAATCAATAGACGGGCAGAAATCCCTGATGTAAGATAGAAAATGAAGACATGTAGATTACCGTGGGCAAAAGCCGGAATTCTTTCAGCTATGTTAATGGAAGAGTGGAATTTTGGAACAACTCAGGTATTCCATGTCGTTAATGGGAGTGAATGATATGTTTAATCGCGAATGTTTAAAAGACAAACAGCGAATTGTAATCAAAATCGGTTCTTCTTCTCTGGTTCACCAGAAGACCGGCCGATTGAATCTCAAGAAACTTGAAATCCTTGTCCGGGAGATCTGTGATCTCTCCAATCAGGGAAAAGATGTGGTTCTCGTAAGCTCCGGTGCCATCGCAGTCGGAATTGCAAGCATCGGTCTTCGTGAGAAACCAACGGAACTGAAGCGGAAACAGGCATGCGCCGCCGTAGGTCAGGCAAAACTGATGATGATTTATCAGCAGCTTTTTTCTGAATACGGACATGTGGCAGGCCAGATTCTTATGACCAAAGGTACCATGGTAAACGATACCAATCGTTTTAACGCAAAGAATACCTTTGAAGAACTGCTGGCAATGAATGTCATTCCGATTGTAAACGAGAATGACTCTGTCTCAACCTTCGAGACCAAGTATATGGACAAATTCGGAGACAATGACACCCTTTCCTCTGTGGTTGCAGCTCTGATTGAAGCAGACCTGCTCATTCTTCTTTCCGATATTGACGGTCTGTACACGGACGACCCGAACACCAATCCGGATGCAGAATTCATCGATGTTGTAGAAGAACTGGATGAGCATCTGCTCGAAATGGGCAAAGGATCCACAGGAAGCAAGGTCGGAACCGGCGGAATGGCAACCAAACTCACCGCAGCCCGGATTGCCACAGCAGCAGGCGCGGACATGGTCATCGCCAACGGAGGAGACTTCCATGTCATCCACAAGATTATAGAAGGCCGGAAACACGGAACTGTCTTTGCGCACAACACAGACAAGCATTTCAACCTGATTGAGTACATCGATCAGCTGTTATAATCAAATCTTTTATAGGTTTGGTGTGAAGCGGATGTTCGCAATTCGCTTCGCTTCTTGTGAAAAAACTGAAGATAATAAGGAGACTTTATAAATAATGGATCAGGCAAAAATCGATCGCATCAACGTATTAGCAAGAAAATCAAAAGCAGAAGGCCTTACAGAGGCTGAGAAGAAGGAGCAGGCCCTCCTTCGAAGAGAATACATCGCAACCATTCGTATGAATCTTCGTTCTCAGCTCGATCAGATTGATATGCAGGAAAAAGATGGCACCATCGTAAACCTGGGAGAAAAATATGGAGACAAAGCAAAACATTAGAAAACAGATATTTAAGGCCCGAAAAGAGGCCACAGATATGGAAGTTCTCCAGCACAGTTTTGATATTACAGATAAGGTCCTTGAACTTCCGGAATTTCAGCAGGCAGACACCATTCTTATATATGTAGACTATCAGCATGAAGTTATGACAAGCCTGTTGATCTATGAAGCATGGCGGCAGCACAAAAAAGTCTGCGTTCCAAAAGTCCATGGCAAAGAGATGATTTTCTATGAGATTTCAGACATGACCAGTCTGAAACCCGGGTACTTCGGAATTCTGGAACCGGAAGGAGTGCCGGAAGCTTCCTGGGGTGATAACGCACTGATGATTATGCCCGGCGTCGCCTTCGACACCAATCTTCACCGTGTAGGATACGGCGGTGGTTTTTACGATCGTTTTCTGGAAGTTCACAAAGAACTTCGCCGTGTAGCCCTCGGATTTGAATTCCAGATACTTCCCGAAGTTCCATATGAGGACACGGATATCTGCCCTGAAATTCTCGTTACTGAAAAAAGAGTTCACAGATAATTCATGTTTGCACCGTAAATTTCTGCTATAATGAACTCGCATTACAGATTTCTATTTTTAATTAGTATAATGAACAGGAATCTGATCAGAAAGATTAGATAAATACAAATTGATCAGAAGTAACTATGAAAATACGTAATAGTTACGATCGGAGGTTCATATGAAAAGAAAACAAATTCTTGCAGTAATCCTTGCAGGAGCCCTGACAACAGGAATGGCTCCCGCAGGTATTCTTGCTTCAGATTTACAAGAAGAAACAGCCGAACAGCTTTTGGAAGTTTCTGAAGAAACACCACAGGAAGAAACATCGGCAGCAGAGGCATCCGATACCGGAGAAGCGGATATTCTCAGCGACTCATCCGATAACACGCCTGAGGCTCCTGCAGCAGAAGAAACTCCTCAGGCTGAGATTCCTCAGGAACAGCCCACAGAGGCACCTGCTGTAGAAGAAGCTGCCCCAACCGCAACCGAAGCTCCAACAGCAACTCCGGAACCAACTCCTACAGAGACTCCGGAACAGAAGGAAATCACGAATGAAGAGGAACTTCGCCAGGCAATTGCCCAGTACGAAGGGACAGAAACGAAGAACCTTGTCATTAAGAACAGTTTTTCCCTGACAGATACCATCCGCATTGAAGCCGGAACCAAAATCAATCTTACAACTGCAGGGGATTCTGTCAGCCTCACCCGTGGAGATGGATTCACCGGTGCCATGTTCGATGTCAGCGGACTTCTCAGCATTACAGGCGATGATACCTCTACCGGAACTCTGACCATCGACGGCAGTGGTTCTCAGGTTTCCTCCGGCTCCATTATTTCTGTTGTTTCCGGCGGTATCTTCGGCATGGACAAAACTGCCACACTTACAAACAACAGCATCACAGACAAAGGTGGTGCCATCAATAATGCCGGTACTCTGATCCTTATGGGCGGAACCATTACCGGAAACACCGCATCTGACGGTGGCGCGATCTACAACAGCGGAATTATGTCTGTAGAGGGCAGCATCAGCATTAACGGTAACATGACCGCAGACGGTTCTTCTGCCAATAACATTGCACTGGAATCCAACGCTCTTGTGGTAGATGGAACTCTGTCTGAGAGCGCAGTCGTAGGCGTACATCTTGTAAACGAAGCAGAAGGTGCATCTGTTCTTCAGCTTGGACCAAACGCCGGAGACTATACCCTTGCTCAGGCACTTACACGGGTTGTATATGATGATGCATCCATCACCTTAAACTCTGATGGACAGATTTCTTATCCTGTTGCATCCCCATCCCTGGACCGCGTAGAAGGACCGGTATGGACAAGCCCGACATCTGTATCCATTACCTGTGTATCCGACCAGAGCGGCTGGGTATATGCAGGAGTCGGCAATACAGACGGAGATGTACCTGTATTTGACGTAAACGAAGCAGGACAGGCAATCACTGCCGGAGAGTCCTTTACTGTAGAAGTAACAGATATTGAGACCGAAGATCCTCAGACTCTGTATGTCCTTGTAAAAGGCACAAACAACACCTTGTCCATTAAGAAAACCGTTGCTCTGGATATGAGTGCACGCAACGATGGCGGTGCTGCAAGTACCATCGCAGATTCCGATGATATCACCGGAGGAGCTACAGACATCGTAGGAGAGCCGGACGCAGGAAACACAACAGGAGAGGACAACACGGATACACCGGAACCAATTCCAACCCCAACTAGTGATCCTATTAAGTATGACCTTCCGAACCCAATTGATCTTACAAATCCTGTAACCTTAGACTTCACAATTGGTGGCTCTGATATTACAGATCCAAAGGATGGAGAGCTTCGTTGGGCACTTGGTCGTCTGTATGTCAAGGAAAAAGACAGTGACGCAGATTCTGGTGAAGAATCTGAAAATATCACTGTAGAAATTTCAGAGGATGGAAAATCCTTCACAATTACAGCAAAAACCCCTGTGGAAGTTGGCAAAAAGCTGAGTCTTGTTGCGAAGATGTATGTAGAAACTTACGATGCAGAAAAAGGTGAGTGGACATCTCCGGAAGATCCGGAATATAAATACAGT
>JAUNAE010000624.1 GCA_030527765.1 Eubacteriales bacterium | reverse complement strand
TAAACTGTACCCCATGTCAAGGACACTAATATATAGAGTCGCCTCTAAGAAATCCTTGCATGTGGTATCCTCTTTCTTCATTTTTAACTACATTTATCATCAGCAGCTTCCGCTGGTTCTGATTTCTTCTTTCCAAGCTCCTCAGACCTCTTTTGAATAGCTGGAGGCTTGGGTGGATTTGGTATCGCTAACGGATACCGTCCCGTGGTCACAAACTCATAATACTCGTTTGGTGACAGATAGGCTAAATCCCATACATATCGCTCATTGTTATAATAATCCATGTAATCATCCACTGCATATTTTATCTGATCAAATGTCTTAGCATCTGCTATACGCGCCATTAGGTGATCCTTCATGTGTCCAAAGAAACTTTCTTGTGGTGCATTATCCCAGCAGTTTCCTCTTCGCGACATTGATTGTCTTATTCCACTATCTTTTAGGATTTTTATAAAGGTCAGGCTTGTATAGTGGCTACCTTGATCACTATGAATAATGGTCTCTTTATGAAGATCAATACCATGCTTCTTAATCAGCTGTTCCACAGTTTCTTTTACAAAATCAACTTCAAGCGATTCACTTAATACGTATGATAAGATTTGCTTCGTATAGGCATCCAGTATGACTGATAAATATGCAAACACTCCATTGTAAGGAATATATGTGATATCTGTCAGCAGTACCATCCGTGGTCCATAACATTCGAATTCTCGTTGTAAAAGATTTTCCGCATAATTACTGGTCCTGATTGCATGCTGCATCTGCCTGTACGGATTTGCACTTCGTACCGGGCATTGTAAGTTATATTTCTTCATGAGCCGCCGTATCTTTTTGAGATTCATTTTGATTGGCGGATCCATATGGAGCAGACACATATATATGCCACGTGCTCCCTTTGTATATCCACGCTTATTATAAGCGATTAGGATTAATTTAAAATCCTCTCTGTCTTCCTGCTCACGCTTTGCTCTGTCCGGTATGGCTTTCACCCAAGCATAATAGCCTGACCGTGATACCCCTGCTATCTCGCAAAGCAGCTCAATGCTTAGATCATTTCCTTCTTCTTGTGCTGTTTGATATATTACTTCAAACAACGGAGCCGACTTTCCCATAAGCATTGCCCTTACTTCTTTGTATCTTTGATCGAAGTAATTTTTTTTAGAAACTCTACTTCCTGGCGGAGATACATCAGTTCATGCTGCATCTTAATTATCGTCTCTTCTGATGGTTTTTCATCAACAGAGTACAGCGCTGACTTTAATGTCTTTTTTCTACCTTTTCCTTGAGTAAATCCCTCAGGGCGTTCTGCCTGTTTCTTGATATTAATCTGCAGTCCGTTAATTCGATACTGCCCAAGTATATCTGGATCATATCCAAGCGCTTCTACAATGGCTCTCGGTGTCTCACCTTCTTGATATCTTCTCCAGAATTCTTGTTTGAACTCTGTCGTAAAGAAGATGGTGGCTTCTGTAACCCGATAAGTATATGGATTACATTTCAGTAGTTGAATTTCCCTTTTCGTGAACTTGTTTCGTTCCATGTGGCATCCTCCGTAATTCTACTTTGAGTATACCACATGCTCTACTTTCATCGTAAAGGTTCTGTCCGAAACATGGGATTTTCTATATTTACCATGTCCACACATCAGGTTTTTCCTTCAGTTTTGAGCATTTTTTGTTCTATAACCAGTTGTCTATAGAATGGGGTCACTCTATATTCAACTGTCCACTATCTAGGGTACAGTTTA
>JAUNAE010000136.1 GCA_030527765.1 Eubacteriales bacterium | reverse complement strand
ACGTTGAAAAATCCTTGATTTTCAAGGAAAAATCACTTGACATTATAGGGAGGTAAAATAAGATGTTGAATGACAAGATTAAAGATTACTGGGAAGGCGAAGCTGCAGGTTACAGCGAGGGCGTAAAAAATGAGCTTCAGGGAAAAACAAGAAATGAGTGGAAGAAACTGGTTCTGGATAATGCACCGGTAGAAGGAAGCATGGAAATCCTGGATATTGGTACAGGTCCTGGCTTTTTCCCAATTGTTTTAGGTGAAGAAGGTCATCATGTGACTGGTATCGACATCACAGAAAACATGATCAAAGAAGCAAAAGAAAACGTTGCAGCAGCAGGTCAGACAGCAGATCTTATGACAATGGACTGCCATGAACTGAAATTTGCAGATAACACATTTGATATGGTAATCTGCAGAAACCTCACATGGACCATTGATGATCCTCAGAAAGCTTATAAGGAATGGCTTCGTGTTCTGAAACCAGGCGGACGTCTTCTGGTATTTGATGCCTGCTGGTATCTGCATTTCTTTGATGAAGAACAGAAGAAGATCTACTGGGCACACGATGATGCCATGAAAGCAAAATACGGCAGAGGTATCCACAATCATGCAGATCAGGATGCAGGTTATGACTTGAGCGGTAAACTGTTTATGAGTAATAAACAGCGTCCAACCTGGGATCTGAACTATATGCTCGAGATTGGTTTCTCAAAAGTATTTGCTACCAAAGATATCAGTGACCTTGTCCGTAGTGAGATGGACAGAGAACTGAACAAACTGACACCACAGTTTATGGTTGGTGGAGAAAAATAAGACATGGTGAAATATTTTCGATTAATCCAATTTCTGAAATACACCAAAAAAGAAACAAATGGTAAGATCCTTTTAGGACTTGCCATTGTTTTATCCAGCTTTTTACAGGCGTATTGTCTGGCAAAGGGTGTCACTGCGGTTTTTGAGCAGGCTGAAACAAGGAAGATCTTCTGCTATTTTCTACTTGCGCTTCTGTTTCTGGTCTTTCGCGCCCTCATGGTTCGCTACCAGGAAGGGTATGTGAAGCAATTCTCCGCTAAGATCAAGGGAATCATCCGTTCCCGTATGCTGGAGAAGCTGATGAATCTGGGGCCTGCCTATAAAAATGACCACAGAAGCGGAAGTCTGCAGTCGTTGATTACAGATGGAGTGGAGTCTTTTGAACCATTTCTGACACAGTATCTGCCACAGACTGCCATTGTTTTTATCACTACGCTGGCTACAACCACGTTCATGTGGATGCTGGATCCTGTGGTTGGTGTGATGGTATTTCTTATGGCACTGATCGCTATCGTGATACCGCATTTATTTATGCCGGCAGTTTCAAAGGCCATGATCGCTTACTGGCAGGACTATGCAGATCTGAATGCTCAGTATATTGACGGAATGCAGGGAATGAATACCTTAAAATCCTTAGGAGTAAGTGGACGTGAAGGGAAGCGTCTGGAAAAAGAAGCATGGCAGTTTGCAAAATGGTCCATGGATAATCTGGCCATTTCTCTGTCGGATTCTGCAGTGATCACAGCCTGTACTACCATCGGAACTGCCTTCAGTGTTTTGATAGGAGCTTATCACATGGCACAGGGCAAGATTACATTTGAAGCATTGCTTTTGATCCTTTTCCTGGCCGGAGAGTGTATGAAGCCGTTAAATGAGATGAATGCTTACTGGCACAGCAGTTATCTTGGACTTTCGGTAGCGGAAGAACTATACCAGATCATGGATGAGCCTTTTAAACAGAAAAAGGGAGATGCATCCGTTGTGCTTCAGCATGAACTTCCGGATATCAGGATGAAAAAGGTGCAG
Source organism: Eubacteriales bacterium (assembly GCA_030527765.1). Next base: position 7,487 of record JAUNAE010000136.1, on the reverse strand, counting down.
TTTGCCTATGCACAGGATGGTACTGCTGTTCTTCAAAATGTTGATATGCAGATTGAAGCTGGCAAGATGACAGCCATCGTGGGTAAATCCGGTTCTGGTAAGTCTACCATGGTCAATCTCCTGCTCCGTTTTTATGATGTTTCCGGTGGTGAAATCCTGGTGGATGGGCAAAATATAGAGGCTTACACAGAAGACTATATTCATAGTAAGGCAGCGGTTGTTTTCCAGGAAACTTATCTGTTTTATGGAACGATTCTTGAAAATATCCGTATGGCCCGCCCGGAGGCTTCTTTGGAAGAAGTAATCCAGGCAGCTAAGATAGCAAATGCCCATGCATTTATCACGGAGCTTCCGCAAGGATATGATACATTGGTTGGCGAACGTGGTGCGACCTTATCCGGTGGTGAAAGACAGAGAATCGCCATTGCCAGGGCAGTATTAAAGGATGCTCCTATCCTGATTCTGGATGAAGCCACATCCAGTGTGGATGTGCAGAATGAACAGGAGATCCAGGAGGCGCTTGAGAAAGCCATGAAGAACCGTACTACCATCGTGATCGCCCATCGTCTTTCAACGATCGAGAAAGCTGACAGGATTTATGTCCTGAAGGATGGAAGGATCGTTGGAAATGGAACACATAAGGAACTGTTAAATAATAACGAAGTATATCAGACATTAATAAAGGCGCAGAACTATGAAGAATAATGAGAACAGAACAAGACTGAAAAATGTATTACGCCTGACGGGAAGACTGCGACAATATTGGCTGAACATGCTGGTTGTTATTTTCTCAGGTGTTGGTCATCAGCTGTCTACAGTAGGGGTTTCCGTAGTGGGTGCATGGATCGTTGGTCTGGCACTGGATGGAAAACTGCTGGATAGTATGCAGAAGGCCATATGGGTGTCCATAGGTGTAGTTACAGCTAAGATTTTCTTTTACGGGCTCGAAATGTGGGTGGCCCATGATGTGGCATTTAAGGTGCTGGCGGACTTCAGAGTAAGACTTTATTCGGCTATTGAAAGAGTATCCCCGGCTATTCTTTTAAATATGCGTTCCGGACAGCTTGCTTCCACTATGATGAGTGATGTGGAGCTACTGGAATGGTTTTTTGCCCATTCTTTTGGAAGCATCATTGTGGCGATCATTTCTCCGGCTATTCTGCTGATCTGGCTGGGAACGATTCAGCCGATCCTGCCGTTGGTTTTGATTGGATTTATTGTGATAGCAGTTGTGATTCCGGTTATCATGAAAAATCGTGCAGATGAGCAGGGACGTAAGATCAGAGATGAGCTTGGAGAGGCAAATGCAGTAACCATCGAAGGTGTTCAGGGGTTACGCGAAATATTGTCATTGAATTATAAAAATGCATATAAAGATAAAAATGAACGTTATATTTCCAGATTGTATAAAAGCCAGTTAGAGCATGGCAAACGACTTGGTACAGAAGGTGCTTTGCTTCAGCTTGTGATGGGTATGGCAGGAATCGTTATAGCCATGATCGCTGCCCGTTATGTGGGCGGTGCAAATCTTGATATGTCGACTTATACCATTATTGTTGTGTTATCGGGCATGATTTTGGGACCGGTTGTGGAGGTGTGTAATACTGCAAGAAATTTTGGTCTGATCTTTGCCGCAGCAGATCGTGTATATCGTGTATTGGAGGCGAAACCTCTGGTGGAAGATAATGGCGAAGATGTGCTGGTTACAGAATTGGAGCCGGAAATCGTATTTGATGATGTGACCTTCCGTTATCGTGAAGATCTGGAACCTGCAATTGAGCATCTATCTTTTAAGATAGAGAAGGGAACTTCTGTTGCATTAACAGGACATTCCGGAGTAGGAAAAAGTACCTGTCTGCAGCTTCTGATGCGTTACTGGGATCCTGAGAAGGGAAGCATTCAGATTGGCGGAAGAGATATAAGAAGTATTTCCATTCGCAGTCTGAATCAGATGATTTCTGTGGTATTACAGGACGTGTATTTGTTCCAGATTTCGATTCGGGAGAATATCAGACTGGGAAAACCGGGAGCAACGGATGAGGAAGTGGAGCGTGCAGCGAAGATGGCATTGGCCCATGAATTTATTCAGGAGCTTCCACAAGGCTATGACACGGTTTGTGGTGAAGGCGGTGTGAAATTATCCGGCGGCCAGCGCCAGCGAATCGCTATAGCGAGAGCATTTTTAAAAGATGCACCGATCCTGCTCATGGATGAGGCAGTATCCAATCTGGATACTGTAAATGAGAAGGAGATTTTATCCGCACTGCAGACCAATGCAGGAAATAAAACTCTGGTTATGGTAGCCCATCGCCAGTCAACGATTCGCTCAGTAGATAAAGAAATTAAGTTTACATAACTTTTTTGAGTTTTTTCATCAGATTTTTCACGGTATCCTCTGCAAATGGATCTGAGAGGTGTCCGATCGATAAGAGTTCTTTATACCCTTTGCTGCCTCCTGCGCGGCAGAGGGTATAATATTCTTTCCAGGCAGTTTTTCTGTCTTCTAAGGATTTCAGATAGTATTCGAAAGCACCCATGGATGCCAGGGAATAATCGATATAATAGAATGGACACATGAAGATGTGCTGTTTTTGTATCCAGAATCCGCCCTGATTTAAGAAGGTGTTGTTGTCATAGTTTCTCCATGGAAGATATTTTTCTTCCAGAGAGTGCCACAGTGCATAGCGGTCCTTCGCATCGGTCAGCTGTTTTTCGTAAACCACATGCTGGAATTCGTCTACGGCAGCCATGTATGGGATGACTTTCAGTCCGTCCTGCAGATGAGTCAGGCGGTACTGATCTGCTTTTTTACCGAAGAACAGATCCATCCATGGATAGGTGAGATATTCCATAGACATGGAATGGATCTCAGCTACCTCAGATGTAGAGAAAGCGAGTTCTTCCGGAACATCTTCTCTTAAGGCGGTATATACTTCAAAAGCGTGTCCTGCTTCATGGGTCAGTACATCGATATCCGCAGCAGTGCCATTGAAGTTGGAGAAGATGAAAGGTGCTTTCAGGTCAGGCAGAACAGTGCAATACCCGCCCTGCTGTTTACCAGGCCTTGTTTCCAGATCGAAGAGTTCATGTTCTCTGCAGAAATCAAAGAAATTCCCGGTTTCCTGGGATAATTCATGATACATTTTCTGGGCAAGCGTTAATAATTCTTCTGTAGTGCCTTCAGGAAGTGGATTACCTTCCAGGCTGGTAACACCTTCATCATAATAGCAAAGGGTATCGATCTTCAGATTTTCCTGCTGTTTCAGATAGATTTCAGTTACCAGTGGTACGATATACTGACGGATTTTTTCGCGGTAAGAAGCCACATCGTTACGGTCATAGTCGAAACGTTCCATGGCAAGATACATCATTTCCGTATAATCCTGAAAGCCGAGAACTTCAACCTGACGGATACGATTTTCAATCAGTTGGGTATAGATCTCATTTAAGGTATCAGCGATGGATTCATACAGATCAGACCAGGCTGTTAACGCTTCTTTACGGATGGTGCGGTCAGGGTCTTCCATTTTTTTCAGTAATCCATTGGAACAAGGAGTCTCCATGCAGTTCGAAATCAAACGTCTGAAATCTTTGTTTGATAATCAAAATGAGTATCAGGAATTTTGTGAAAGACATGAAAATGCTTCTGTAAAAAAAGGAGAACTCTTATTCTCTTATTATACAGGAAATAAAGGAAAACCAATCGAGGCAGTAATCAATGGAATTCGGGAATTAAAAGGACAGATCAGCTTCGATATAAAAAGAGTCAGGAATGTATGGCGAAATATAGTGATAAATTAAAACGATGTGCGGAAATCAGTGCAGAATTAGATAAGACAGCTGGAGTGTTTGGTAGCCTGTGCACAGACAAAATCCTTTAAAAAAGCAGCTACCAATTTATATACATCACAATCAAATGTTAGTAAGATTATTGCATCTTTAGAGAAGGACTTGGGAAAAAAGCTTTTTGAACGAAAACAATATGGAATCGAGTTAACATCAAAAGGTCGTCAGGTATATAAACAGGCACTCAGCATTCTTGAATCCACAGTAAGAATTCGTGATGATATAGAAGAAGATGATGGAGAAGAACTGAGAGTGGTATTTCAGCCCAGCTCTTGGTTTGCAACAGCGTTTTGTCAATATTATATGCAATATGCAGATGATACCCAGCGCTTTTATATGACAAGTGCGCCATTGGAAGATATTATTCGTCGAATCTGTAATTTTGTGTGGATCTAACGGTAAGCTCGTTAATGCGAGTAATTTAAATGAAAGCTGTGTATATTACGGAAATCTTCGCCATAGCAGCGGTGCCATTGTTCATCAGGGAGATAATTTAACTGGCGCTGGAGACGGAGATGACGAACAGATCATGGTAAATCTTTCTCAGGTACCATCTTATGTAGATAAAATGGTGTTCGTTGTAAATATTTATGATGCAAGACCAAGAAAGCAGCATTTTGGACTTATATATGCCTGTCATCTTTGTCATAATTGATGAGTTTGCGCAGATGTCTCAGATATTAAAAGAGACAAAAGGGTCTGGTGTGGGATCTGATTATGCAATGAAACTAGAAAATATACTGCGAGAAGGAAGAGCAATTGGATTTAAATTTATTTTTTCTAGTCAGACATATTCGGATGGTGTTGAAGGATTGACAGAGTCAGCAAGAAAGCAGATACAGCAACGATTGGCAATGAAAAATACGCCATTGGAAATAAAAGATACACTTGCGTTGTCGTCAGATTCAATAAGCCCAGCAATTCAAAATGCTATGAATACATTACCACCGTATGAATCATTGTTTAAGTGGTTAGAAAGAACGACAGATGGAAAAGTATCGCTGCGAGTAGAGCATTTGAGAAATATGTATGCAGAAGATTCAGAAGTGGACATTGTCGCAGATAAAATTGCTTCTTCAATACGACCGGTGAAATCAATACAAGCCGATAATAATGTTTACGTAGAGAAAAGTCCCGTTTTAATTGATGGGGCCATTCCTAAGACATTTGCAAGTCAGATACCATTTTATAAGAAATACGAATCGCCGGAAGTCCTTGAGGAATTAGATGATGAAGATGTACTTGTGTATGCTGGTGTTCCGAGTAGTTTCAATTTAGCAAGGCCTTTTGTCGTTACGAGTGGCACATCGGAAAATATTCTCGTTGTAAGTGGAAATAGAGAATATGAAATGAGCGTTATTTTGTCTGTTTTTAACAGCTTTAGGAGGAAAAAAGTGCCTATAGAAATTTGGGCAAATGAAAAGAATAGTATGTATAAGAGATACAAGAATTCGTTTTTTAGCTCGATGAATACAACAACAGATTTATCTGAAATCTGCTCGAATATAGTTCAGATTAAGGAGGATATTCAATCAAAGAAATATGAGGAAAAACTTGTTTTGGTATTGGGATATGAACGAATGACAAGCGACATGGAAGTGCTAGGTAGTGGGGTGGAGGCGCCTAAACCACAGGCTAATACGCTAGAAGAACCGGAAGACATGAGTACAGTCCTATTAAAGATTAAAGCATGTTCTGATCCTGCTGAGAAAAAGAAGATACGAGATGACTATAATGCGCGAGTGGCACAGTACCAAGCGCAAGCAAACCAAGCACAACCCCAGGATGTTGTGTATGACGCAAGAAAAGATATGGAATGGATCGTGAAAAGAGCATCCATTAATGGAACTCATTTTATATTTGCATTTGAAGAGGCAAAAGACTTCATGGATTCAAAGCTAGATCCCAAAGCATTCCAACATAAACTTGTTTTTGCGATGGCTAAAGATGATGCATTGAATATTGTAGGAAATAGACGAGCTAATGAGTTGGGAGCTGGATATTGCGCATATACGGATGGAAAAAGCTTCTATTCATTAAAACCACATCTGTATAAGGGTGTGCCTTGTAATGGATGGGAGGTCAATGATCAAGGACAAGTAATACAGAGGGGGTGATGTTGCGTGGCAAAATATGCAATTAGCCCCGAAGGGATTCGGGCTTTAAAAAAACTATCGTCTGATATTTTGATTGTTTGTAATAACTTGATGGATTGTTCTACGAAGCTTCAATCAAGTTTAGTAGATTTAGAGAATGATTTGGGGATATATCATGTGCTGATAAACGATATTGCGATGAGTAATAAATCCCTACTGTTAAAAAATAAAGAAGATTTTGAAGATTTAGCAGCAAGAGTTTGTAATCAGGCAGATGAACTTAATTCGTTATTAAACTTTGGTGATGTAGGATTTGTAGAGAATACGAATAATGCAAGTCAGAATTCAGAGGGAAGAGTCTCGGTGACAGTACCGATAACAGGGAAGGCTCAATATGAAAGTATAAATGATATTCCTGAAAAGTATTATTCATTAATCAGAAAATACAACGCGGATTCTGGCAGTTTTAATGATGTGATTCGTGCAGGTAAAACTACAAAAGACGTCAAACAAATGAAGAAGATGATTGATAAGCATTCTTTGTTTGAAGATAAGCAACTGTATAGAAATGCTTCCGTTGCAGATTTCTCGTCGTTAGGAATATATCGTCACTATAACAATAGTGAGAACAAAGAGTTTGATATTATTGATATAGATTCATTTTTGTCGAGCCCTAAAGCAAGGGATAAGGAATATTTGTGGAAAGTAGGTACTAGGCTTTTTAATGATTCGAATTCAGAGAAACGTGAAAAGGGCTTGAGGATAATAGAAAATTTATCGGACCGAGAGTTTGTTGATGCACAACTTATATTGGCTGATTTTTATGAGAAGCATCATGAAGAGGCAAAGGCATTTGTCTGGTATGAAAGAGCGGCAAAGAATGGAAATGATGAAGCTGCATTTAAGATGTATATGATGTGTGGAGCTGCAGGGGATTATATTAATGCGGCAAAATGGTGTGAACAAGCTGCGCAGAGAGGAAATGTAGATGCCCAGTTCCATTATGGAGTGTTATTACAACAGGGAATTGGATTAAGTGCAAATAAACAATTGGCTCTACAGTGGTATAAACGAAGTGCCATGGCAGGTCACATAGAAGCAAAAAAGAGACACGATGAATTATTAGCAATTATTAATTTGTAAAGAATTGTGAAGGCAAAAGTATTTTGAATTAGATGAAATATTTAGGGGAGTATTAGCGAGGATTTTAAAGATGCGTTAATATAATGAAGGAAATAGGTGAAGAGTATTGTGAATTGAAAATGAACCGAGACGTGCGTCGTGATAGTATATTTGGGCGTGCACAATATTGAAAAGGAGACCATTTTGCGATTGTAAATAGTATGAACTTCTTTTAATCGTTGCAAGAGTGTAATCTGAAGATGGTAATCGACTTTTAGTATCACAAGATAATCTTTGAGTTATGCATTACACTATTTTAAGATTTTGTTTAGTAATAAGGAGTTTGACATCCGTTTTTTAATATTAATTCTAATAGGAGAATAAAACATGTATGATATGAATGATGTATTAGAGTTAAAAATA
>JAUNAE010000623.1 GCA_030527765.1 Eubacteriales bacterium | reverse complement strand
GCAGAGTCATAACAGGCAGATTGTGTAATTATTCTGAAGATGTAGAAATAATTTCTGAAAGATGATATGATAAAAAATATAAAAAGCTGATGATGAGGGAATACAGGGGTGATGACCTGTGTTCCCTTTTTGAATATTTGGAAGCATGAATTGAGGAGAGTATGATGGGAAATTTGACAGATTATATTCATTGGAGAGGGGATCTGAGTTTTTCGACAGATCCTTTTAACGAAGTTGACAATGCGGCACTTTGCCTGCTGTCATATGTAAATTTTGACAGGTTACTGCCGCTGGTCGGAAATTCGTTTTTAACACTGAAAGAGCTTTGTTCTCATTTCTTTGATCGTTATACAGAGCAGGAATTGGAACAGGACAAAACATCTACCGGCTTTGCTCCTTTTTTGATGAAAGAAATGGCACAGTCAGTGCGGTTTCAGGAGATTTTAGTCGGTAACTACGTCAATTATATTGAACCGGGCAGGTCTCTGCAAATGAGCGCAATAACGGTCTTACTTCCGGATGGTACGATTTTTATTGCATTTAGGGGAACCGACAACAGGATCTTATCCTGGAAAGAGGATTTTTTCCTGGCAGCAGGAGAGGTATCGGCGCAGATCGAAGCAGTCAGGTATTTGAATGCTGTCGGCAGGAAATATCCTGAAAAACAGATACGGGTAGGCGGACATTCAAAGGGCGGACACATGGCAGTATATGCCGCTGCAAACTGTGATGCAGATATTCGGGAACGGATCGTAAAAATATATAACAATGACGGACCGGGATTTCGCTCGGAATTTCTGGAGAGTCCGGAATATAAGAGCGTATATGACCGTATATATCGGATCATTCCGGAAAAATCAGTTGTGGGGATGCTTCTTGAAGATAGAAGTGAGCCGATTATCGTGAAAGGTACCGGGAAAGGTATTATGCAGCATAACGGCATGAGCTGGCAGGTTCTTGGAAATCGTTTTGAACGAGTCGATCGTTTAAATGATACTTCCGTAACATTTGATGCGGCAATGACAAACTGGCTGGAAAATTTTGATGATGATTAGAGGATTGCTTTTGTAAATGACTTTTTCTCTGTATTGGAAGCTCCGGGAGTAGAGACCTTTGCGGAACTGCAGAACGGGGGCGTCCCCTGTCTGATTGCAATGAAAAAGAAATATGATGAGACAAATGAAGAAAGCAGGCAGATGATCGATCTACTGCTAAAAGAGCTGCTTGGACAGTGGTCAGATTACTTATCAGATACTTTGCGGGATAATATTTCCAATCTGTCAAAGCAGCTGCGTGAGCGGATCTATGACAGAGACGAATAAAGAAATAACACTCCGGTGCGGGATGAGCAATGGCATCTTTCACACCGGAGATTTTTATTTGCAAAATAATCATTTGTCGGTAGAGAAGCGTCTCATCAGTTCTTCTTTAAACTTTTGTGACGCCTTTGAAAACACCTGATATTTTTTCCAGACAATGATAGGAGACGGATAGCTATCGACCGCCAAAGGTGTAAATTTTAAGAGATTATTGCCGGAGGTGTTGATGATCTTATCATAGCAGATCGCATATCCCATGCCTTTTTCTACCATAATGGATCCGTTGTAGAGCAGGTTGTAAGTTCCTGTTACATGAAGATCCCTTTCCTCTGTTTGAAGCAGGTTCGGAATATCATCTGATTTATACATCTGTCTGGATAAGATCAGCGGTTTTGACTTGATATCCTCCGGTGTTAACGGTTCCTTATCA
>JAUNAE010000135.1 GCA_030527765.1 Eubacteriales bacterium | reverse complement strand
GCCATTTCTGAAGGAAGCGGCTCATATCGAAGTTGAAGCATGCGGTCTGTGCAAATACAGCAATATCACCGGTCCATCCCATTCTCTCATCACGCTGAGGACAATCTGTCGGGATATCCATGAAGTTTGATCGGGAACTCCAGAAAATATTCTCCTGCAGTCGGTTGATTCTCTCATCAGAGCAGGTGAAACCGCCGATCTGTCGGATTCCGGAAGAAAGGACAAGAGCCGTCGGCTCTACCTGATCCTTCTCAACTCCCTTAATGGAAATGTAACGGAAGCCCATGTAGGACATGGTCGGGGAATAGGTCTGCTCTCCATCTTTGCAAATATAAGCAGCGGTTGCCTTCGCCGTACGAAGGAACTGCAGATTCAATGTTCCATCCTGATTCAGAATCTCTGCATGATGAACCTCTACTTTCTGACCTTTCTTTCCCGTCAGATGAAGTTTCACAACGCCTGCGAAATTCTGTTTGAAGTCGTAAATCAACTCGCCGTTCTTCTCATATAAGAAGGTTGGTGTCAGTTCTCTTTCGACTACAACCGGTGCACCGTAATCTGCCATAATCTCCGGATGGATCTTCACGGTTTCAAGAGCGGCTTTTCTCCAGGTCATGTTCTCCGGAAGCACGGTTGCATCGTAGGTTTCTCCATCGTAAAGATCTGCCATCTTCACTCTTCCATCCATGGAAACTTCCCAGCTCTCATCGGAACCTACCACCTGTGCAGTGCCGTCCTCATATTCCAGATGAAGTTCCAGAAGGAGTGCCTGTCTGTCTGCGGTGATTCGATTCTTTCTTGTAAAGACAAAGCTTCCTACTGCCCAGCCGCCTGCTACAATAGCGGTCAGCTCTTTTGCCTTTGCAATCTGCTCTGTCACATCATAGGTCTGATACTGAAGATGTGTTTTGTAGGAAGTGAAGCCCGGTGCAAAATACTGCTCTCCCACTTTGCTTCCGTCCAGGAACAAATCATAAATACCAAGGGCCGTTGCATAAATTCTTGCACTTTTCACCGGTTTCGCAAGTTCCAGTTTCTTACGGAACGTCATAGGAATCGGAGATATTTTGGCATCCTTGAAGGAATAGCTTCCATCTGTAATCCACTGTCCCGTCCATGCCTCATCCATGCGACCGGTCTCGAAAGTCAGCTCTTTCTCTGCGGTTTCCCCGTGGTTGTCTGTCACGGTAATGTTTGCCTTATACATGGTAAAAGGCTCCAGTCCTTCTCCTTTGTAGACTGCAGCAATCTGTTTCTTAAGCTCTGCCTTCCATGTGCAGTGCTCCTTCTCACCATCTTGGGTAAGCTTGTTCACGGTAATCTCAGCATGGGCAGTCTCAGTTCCTTCCCGATCACTCTCCAATGCATAAGAAAAACATGGCTGCGCCTTGTCTGTCACACATCCACGTTCTTTATTTTCACATGTAAATCTGGTAATTTTTAACATTCTTTTCCTCCGCCGTAAACACGTGTATCCTTTGTTGGATTGTCTATGGTGCCAGTATATTACAAAAATCCATTCAGAAAACGCTTTTGACGCAAACGGTATCGAATTTCTCGTGTACGGTCAAAAACAGCCGTAGTGTGCGAATCCTACGGCTGTTTTCATGAATCCATATACTGTTGCGGCTTAAAAGAGTTCCGTATGTCTTTTGTTTTCGGAGGTCTGACATACTTTTTGAGATCGAGTACATACGAAAAAGAAGGATATATTTCATCGCATGATCCAAACTAACCAACACTGTCTTCTGTCCGGCCGAGTATTCCGATACAGTGGGTACAAGACAAGCTGTTCATTTCGTTATCTCTTACAAATCCTATCTTATCATGTCACGTATTTTCTACAAGCCTCCCAGGGGGTTGTAATTTGGGCTCCTTGCTATAACAGATCTGTATGGATATCCATACAGATTCATTATACCTGCATCCAAGTGTTTCTATACATTTTCAGTCCATTTTATGATAACATTAACACATAGTTTTTCTATTAGAATGAGGTCAAACGGATTCTTGCAATAGGAGTTCCATGTGAGTTCAACAGTTTAGATACACCTTTCCATTACAGTATTAATTTCAAGGAGTTTTATATATGCATTCTACCAATCATACAGATATCTCAAAGGCTGCCCCGAAAAATGTCATTTCAAAGGATCTGCCTTCTTCCGAAGCACCAAGCAGCACAAATCATTCTGAAGCTGCTCATGAGCACTCTCATTCTCATGAACATTCTCAGAATCACGCTCATGATCATTCACACTCTCATGAACATTCTCACGAGCATTCCCCTTCTACGAAACACACTCATGAAAATATTCAGGAAACTCAACTCCTTGAGAGTTCTGAGGACTTTTTTCCGGAAACCACTCATCTTCATCCCCATGGTCACTACCATGATCCGAAGGAAAAGAAGCGTCAGATTAACCGCCTCTCCCGAATTATCGGCCATCTGGAACATGTGAAGAGAATGCTTGAGAACGACGAAGACTGTGCCGGTGTACTGATTCAGCTCTCTGCAGCAAAATCCGCTCTGAACGGACTTGGCAAACAGATCATTAACGATCACATTGAGCACTGCATTGTACATGCCGTGGAAGATCAGGATTCCGAGGCGCTGGATGAGTTCAAGCAGGCCATTCAGAAGTACCTCTCCTAAACTACATCAGCAGTCAAACGGATATTCGCAATCCGCTTCGCTTCTTGCTCATAACCGCGTTCTGTCCCTCCGGACAGAACGCCTTTTTCTTTTCTTCTTTCTTTTTCTGTGTTAATATATGCCTTACAAAGCAACACAGATGCATGTATTACAAATTACAGGAGGTCTAAATGCTACAAATTCAGCATATCAGTAAGAAATATGTCACTGGTAAGTTGGTTCAAAAAGCTCTGGACGATGTCAGTCTTAATCTCCGTGATAACGAATTCGTCGCGATTCTCGGCCCCAGCGGTTCCGGAAAATCCACTCTTTTGAATATCATCGGCGGTCTGGATCAGTATGACAGCGGTGATCTGATTATCAACGGTATTTCTACAAAGAGATATTCCGACAGGGATTGGGATTCCTATCGAAATCATACCATCGGATTCATTTTTCAGAGTTATAATCTCATTCCACACCAAACTATTCTCTCCAACGTAGAGCTCGCCCTCACTATCTCCGGTATCCGAAGATCCGAGCGTCGGCAGCGTGCCATTGAAGCACTGGAAAAAGTAGGCCTGGCCGAACAAATGGAGAAACGTCCGAATCAGCTTTCCGGAGGACAGATGCAGCGAGTAGCCATTGCCCGTGCCCTCGTCAACAATCCGGACATTCTTCTGGCGGATGAGCCAACCGGTGCTCTGGACAGTGAAACCAGTGTGCAGGTTATGGATCTTCTGAAAGAAGTGGCCGAAGATCGTCTCGTTGTGATGGTTACCCACAATCCGGAGCTTGCAGAACAGTATGCTACCCGCATTGTCCGCGTAAAAGACGGACAGATTCAGTCGGATTCCCGTCCGTTCCTGCCTCGCAAGCATCAGCTTCTCACTCCAAAACACAGAAATATGGGCCGAAGCTCCATGTCCAGACGAATGGCTCTGGCCTTAAGTTTCAACAACCTTCGGACGAAGAAGGCACGAACCCTTCTGACATCCTTTGCGGGATCCATCGGTATCATCGGTATCGCCATGATCCTTTCCCTCTCCACAGGCGTTAATCAGTACATTGACGACATGGAAGCAAAAACCATGGCCGGCTACCCTATTCAGATCACAAACAATACCTTTGATCTGAGTTCTTTTATGGGAATGTCTTCGGATAATGGAACTACCGCAGAGATTGACGGTGAAGAAATCAACGTCATTGAGACGATGACCAGTCTCTTTTCCACCGTAGAAACCAACGATCTGAACTACTTCAAATCCTATCTGGATCAGGGCAAAAGCGGACTGGACGCCTACTCCTCTTCCATTGAGTACACTTACAACGTTGTTCCACAGCTGTTTCTTCAAAACGGAAGCAAAATCAATCAGGTGAACCCGAGTTCTCTGTCCGACTCCTTTTCTTCCTTTAGTATGTTTTCGCCTACGGGATCTATGAATGTTTTTTACCAGATGCCCCGGAATGAAAACCTGTACAAGGAGCAATATGAGGTTCTTGCAGGTAAATGGCCTTCCAATGAAAAGGAAATGATCCTTGTTCTGACCCAGAGCGGCAACATCAGTGATCTTTCCATGTACGCTCTCGGCCTTCGGGATTCCTCGGAACTGGACAAAATGATCAAGTCATTTCAGGAAGGCAAAGAAGTCTCCTTTGACACAGATTTCGGTACCTATTCCTATGACGATATTCTCGGAACGACTTACAAGCTTGTAAACAGTGCCGATTACTACACTTATGATAAAGAATTTGATGTCTGGACAGACAAGAAGGAAAACAAAAGTTTTCTTCGAAATCTTGTCAAAAAGGGCGAGGATATTCAGATTGTCGGAATTGTGAAGCCAAAAGAAGATGCTTCTGCCACGGGCCTGTCCGCCGGTATCAACTATCCTTACGAACTGACAGAACATGTCATCAAATCCGCATCCGGAAGCAAGATTGTTCAGGATCAGCTGAAGCATCCAAAGAAGAATATTTTTACCGGAGAAGATTTCGGTACCGAGCGAAAGAATGAATTTGATCTGGAATCCCTCTTCACCATCGATTCCGAAGCCATTTCGAAGGCGTTCCAGTTCGATACAAGCGGACTTGGCTCCTCTCTGGATACCTCTTCCCTTGCAGGTTCTTTCCAGTTTGATGCCAGTGCCCTGGACTTTAACGGTATGGTTGATCTTTCGGATATCTCCATTGACATGCCGGATATGCCCCAGATTCCTCTGGAACAGCTGCTCAGCGGAATCCAGTTCAATGTCTCTCAGGACGTGCTGAATCAGATGAGTGCGGAACTTCTGGCGGGATATCAGACCTATGTCGCTTCCCATCCCGAAGCAGACTTTTCCAACTTCAGTGCGGATTTCACAGAATATCTCGCCGGAGACGGTGCGGGAATCGTTCAGGATGCCATCAATTCCGTTCTGAGTCAGGTACAGCCTCCCACAGTCACAACGGATCAGCTTCAGGGACTTCTGGCAGAGATCGTTGCAGCCTACATGGCCCAGGGATATGAAAACTTCGACAGTTTCGGAGATTTCATTTACTCCGATACGGTGAATGGAATTCTTGCAAACTGGGTTGCAAATAACATCGCCTTTGATACCAGTTCGATCTACATTACCTCCGATCAGCTGAATGCGCTTGCTATCAATCTCGCCAGTGGTTACGTTGCCTATGCCCAGAGCACCGGCAAACCGGATCCAAGCAAGTTCGGGCAGTATTTCCTGGATTATATCAGCACAGATTCTGCTTCTGCCATTATTTCTTCCGGCGTTGCCTCTATGATTGACACGAATGCGCTGAGCCAGCAGATTTCTTCTCTCTTAGGTTCCTACATGAATGAAGTCATGTCCGCCTATGGTCAGACCATTGCCGCCAGTCTCGGAACCCAGGTAAACAGCATTATGGAACAGATCGTATCCCAGCTCAGTGCCGGTATGGCTTCTGCCATGACCGATATGATGAGCCAGATCGGCTCCTCTCTCCAGAATGCCTTCCAGATCGACGATGAAGCCTTTGCTAAAGCCTTCTCCTTCAATATGGAGGGGGATGATTTCGTGGATATGCTCACTTCCATGAGCGTCTCCAGTTCTGCTACCTATGATTCCAACCTGAGCAGTCTCGGTTATGTAGATCTGGAAACACCAAATGGAATCAACATTTATCCGAAGGATTTCGAGAGCAAAGAACAGATCACCACACGCCTGGATGCCTACAATCGAGAAATGGAGCTGGCAGGGACAGATGAATACAGCATTACTTACACGGACCTTGTAGGAACGCTCATGTCCTCTGTCACAACCATTGTCAACAGTATCAGCTATGTGCTCATTGCCTTCGTTGCAATTTCCCTTCTTGTTTCCTCCATTATGATCGGTGTTATCACTTACATCAGCGTACTGGAGCGTAAGAAAGAGATCGGTATTCTGAGAGCCATCGGTGCATCTAAGAAAAATATTTCCCAGGTCTTCAATGCGGAGACCGGAATTATCGGATTCTTCGCCGGAATCATTGGAATCGGACTGACACTTCTCCTGCTCCTTCCGGCCAATATGATCATTCACAAAATGTCCGGCAACCCGGATATCAACGCAATTCTTCCTGTAGTGCCCGCTGTCGTGCTGATCTTCCTCAGTATTCTTCTGACGCTCATTGGCGGATTAATTCCTTCCAAGAAAGCTTCCAGAAGCGATCCGGTTACCGCACTTCGAACGGATTAACGTTTTCTATAAATAAAAAAAGAGGTTTTCCCGTACACATGCTGATATGTGTCGGTGAAAACCTCTTTTTTCTGTCCTATATTATCTATTTGAGATTATACGGATATAATTCCCAGTGCATTCAGCACCGAACTGACAAAAATAACTACCAGAAGAATCGGAGCGAGGTATTTGAGAGTAAGGTGATAAATCTTCTTTCCCACAAAACGGGAGGACTTCTCTACCTCTTCTTCCACGGCCTTGATTCCCGCTACTTTCATTATGAGCACGCAGGTTGCCAGAGCTGCAATTGGCATCATAACAGAGTTTGAAATGAAATCAAAGAAATCCAAAAACTGCATGCGAAGGATTGTGACTCCCCCGAGAATGTTATATCCAAAGGAAGACAAGGATCCCACTCCCGCAATCACAACTGCCGTGAGCAGTCCGGCTCCTCTTCGACTCAGATGGAATTCATCTTCCACACTGGATACCACCGTCTCCATCAGTGCGATGGAACTCGTGAGCGCCGCAAATGTTACAAGAATAAAGAACAGAACACCGATGATTCTTCCTGCTGCCATATTGGCAAATACCAATGGCAGAGTCTTAAACAGCAGAGACGGTCCCGCATTCAAAAGTTCCGTCGGTTCTCCATTGGAGTAAGCAAATACCGTAGGAATGATCATCATTGCCGCCAGAATCGCGACAATCGAATCCACAGCTGCAACCTGATAGGTCGATTTCTCAATATCCGTATCCCTCTTCATGTAAGAACCGAAGGTATAAAGAATACCCATGGCTATGGAAAGGGAATAGAACATCTGCTCAGCCGCCGAAACAAGAGTCATAATGGAAAACTTCGTGAAATCCGGTACAAGAATGTATTTGACTCCTTCCACCGCTCCCGGACGTGTTACTGCAAAAACAGAAATAATTACAGCCAGTATAAGAAGCGCCGGCATCATAATCTTGGAAATGCGCTCTACTCCTGCATTCACTCCCAGAAGAATGACTATGGCTGTCATTCCTGCAAAAATCAGGAAATAAACTTCGGATTCCACCGGATTTGCAATAAATGCACCGAAGTTACCTGTGTCCGTCAGAACCTCCTGCCTGCCTCGAATCATTTCTACGAGATAACGAATAACCCATCCGCCGATTACACAGTAATAGGAAACGATGATCATTGGAATGACCGCATTCAGAAAACCACCGAAAGCCGAAAATTTGCTGTTGGAGAAATGTTTAAAAACTCCGATAGGACTCTTCCTTGCAATACGTCCGAGAGCTGTTTCAGAAATAATCATTGTGTATCCAAAGGTCAGGGCCAGCAGAATATATACAAGGATGAAGATGCCTCCTCCTCGTTCCGCCGTAAGATATGGAAATCTCCATATATTCCCCAGACCAACGGAAGCTCCTGCCGTGGTCAGAACGTACCCGATCTTACCGGAAAACTTTGCACGTTTCTTGTTATTCATGCTACCCTCCCCTTCTCATATAAAGCGTAATACTATTTCCTCATTATATCAAAATATTCAATATAATACATTGTTTTCTTTGCCTGTTTTCAGATTTCATGAATTTCCACATATATAATACAGAACTTTCGAAGAGTTAAGTTCTCTCTCAACTTGTATAGCTTCCCTCGTCCACTACTTGACAATGCTTTCATCCCCATGCAAAATAGGACATAACCGAAAATCCATTTCTTTGGGTTTTTCTATGTCGAAAGAGAGGAGAATTTTTTATGAAAAAAATTGTAAACACTACCAACGCCCCATCTGCAATCGGACCGTACTCTCAGGGTATTCAGGTTGGAAACCTGTTCTTCTTCTCCGGACAGATTCCTCTGGATCCGGCTACCGGCAGCTTCCCATGCGAGGATATTGAAGGACAGACAAGACAAGCTCTCACAAACGTGAAAGCACTTCTGGAATCCCAGGGAATGACCATGGACAATGTTGTCAAAACGACGGTTTTCCTGAAAGATATCGCAGAATTCACTGCAATGAACAATGTTTATGCAGAATTCTTTACAGAAGGAAATTATCCTGCAAGATCTGCCGTACAGGTTGCTGCACTCCCGAAAGATGCCCGTGTTGAGATTGAAGTCATCGCAGCCAAAGAAGACTGATATGCCGAGGGAGTCTGTAATATACAAATTACAGACTCCCTCTTTTCCTTACTAAACTAATAAAAAGAATCAATTTAAAGGAGCAAAAAAATGTCAAAAGCTGCAAAAATTATTGTCATAACTTTATCTATTCTGATTGTCGCAGGACTTGCGGGAGGCGGTCTGTATGTGTATTCCCGTCTCAACAGTCCGGAATACGCCCTTCTTCAAACTCAGAAAGACGTCCAGGAAAACGGGATTTCCGGTCTCTCTTCCCACGTCACTGAAGATCTCAAGCCTATGGTGGAAACCGCTGCATCCGTTGCTGACAGTTCTATTGTCAGCGGCCTTGTCGGACTTCTTTCCTCTGCTGCCGATGATAACGGCCTTTCCAAACTCCAGGAGCATCTTTCCGAGATCAGCTGGGAGCTTGGAGACGTGTTGAAATCCAAAAACTCTGCCGATGTTCATCTTGTCTTTAAATACAAAGAAGAGTTCCAGGGTGACATCAATATCTCCATGGTACGTCAAAACGGTACATGGCTTATCAATGGCATCGGAACTCCATCTTTCTTCTAAGCTATTCGGCTAAATCAGAATCCTGGCTGTGTCTGCCTCCGAGATGTGCTTTTTCTCTGAGCGCAGCCCATGCATCTTTATAACTGCTCGGAACCATCCGCGGGAAGGCTTTGAGCAGTCTTTTTGCGCCAAAACCACCTCTCATCATAGATTCCATAATCTCATCTGCACGTTTCTGAAGAGCTTCTTTTCGCTTCACAAGAGATTCTGTTGTTTCATCTCTGTAATTGTAAGCAGCCTCCACAAGCAGATCCTTGCGCTCTGTAAGTTCTGTCTTCTTCTGCACTGCTGCTTCTGTGAGCTCAACCTTCTTC
>JAUNAE010000004.1 GCA_030527765.1 Eubacteriales bacterium | reverse complement strand
ATGACAGGATATCTGAGCAGATCAGTGACAGCTCATGGAATTAGTAACAACAATAGAAACAAAACAGCATTGAGTTATATTGTGAGGGTGCTAACAGAGTGGAGTTGATCCACTCTGTTTTTTATGCCCGGTTATTCCGCCGCCAGCGAAGTACCGCCATTCCGATAATCAGAATGTAGCCTATGATGCTGAGTGGTTCGATTTTCTGATGCAAAAACAGAAATCCGAGTACTGCGGCAAAGATCACCTGAGTGTAATCGAAAATGGAAATCTCTTTTGCCGGGGCATATTTATATGCGGTTGTGATTGAAAACTGGCCGAGAGATGCTGCCACACCGGCAAGAATCAAAAAGAACCATTGTTTCACACTCATTGGGTGATAATCAAACAAAAGAGCCGGGAGTGTGACCAGGCTGGAAAACAGGGAAAAATAAAATACAATGACAGGTGTATGAACTCCGCGATTTCCAAGCTTTCGCACAAATGTGTACGCAGTGCCTGCACCCAGTCCTCCAAGTAATCCAATCAGGGCCGGAAAAACAGCACTGAAATTTCCCGTAGGCCGGATAATAAACAGTGATCCGATGAAGGCTGCTATGGTTGTCAGAATATCGAATCTGACGGGAATTTCCTTAAGGATGAAGATAGAGAGAATGATTGCGAAAAACGGGGAAAGTTTATTCAGCATATTGGCATCGGCGATTCCAAGTCTGTCAATGGCGTAAAAATTGGCGATGAGTCCGGTAGTTCCGCAGGCACATCTCATAAACAGATCCAGCCGATTGCCTTTTTGGATTTTTAGAGAATCTTTTGATTTTATGATTGCGATACTTGCCACAAACAATGCGACAAAGTTTCTGAAGAAGGCTTTTTGCATGGTCGGCAGGTCGCCGGAGAGTCTGACGAAAAAACTCATCAGGGAAAAGCCCAGAGCTGCAAGTAGTATGAAAGAAATCCCTTTTAGTTTGTTGTTTTGCATATTGACCTCTTTTTGTAATGGATGATGGTAGATAGTTTCACATTTGAACGCAGACAAGCTGCGAAACAGTCTGTTCATGAGCAAGTAAACAGAGCGGATGTGAATGTTTGCTTGCATACGATACTTCTGTGCAATAGTTATATTAATACTTTTTTGGGGAAAATGGGTGAAAAATCCTGTGTTTTGTTGAACTTCTGTAGAACATCATCTTTATAATCGTTAGTAACTTTATAAGAACAGGGGGATATGATGATGAAAAAGAAAATGATGGGACTGTTGTTGGCTGGTGTGATGGTATTTGGAATGTCGGCGGTTAGTCGGGCTGAGACCGGATGGTATGAGTTGAATGGAACTATGATTACGGTGCATGTTCCATTGAATGGAAATGCTGCCTGGGAGGTGAATCCGGTCGGAGCGGAGGGTCTGGATCTGATTACCAGTGAAACTAACAACGGAGAATGGGTTGCCACGTATGCGTATAACGGGGAGTATATCGGAGATGACAGGCTGGAAGTGATCTGTTCCGTAGATGGACTTTCCTATGGGTACTATACCGTGGATATGTGGTATTCCGAAAATGGTGATATTGAGGTGACCAATGCCTACGGTGATGTGGAAGCCTACGAGGAAAGTGAGCCTTCTCCGGAGTCGGATTCCTCTTCGGAGGGAGATGCAGGAACGGATTTTGGACAGCCGGGATTTGCTTCTTATACGGCTTATATAACGGCGACGGATGGTCTGCTTCTGAGAAATGGTCCGGGCAGTGAATATGAGTCTGTGGGAAGTCTGGAACATGGACAGAAGGTGACCGTCGTAGGTGAGACGAATGGATGGGCAATGACTTTTGATGAAACAGGGCGCACCGGATACTGCAGCACAAAATATCTTTCTACAAAGGCAGAGGATGTGTCCGGCAATAAGAATGATACGAATAAGGCAGAGGCAGCAGATGAGAAGGAAACCGGAATTTTGACATTGAATCTTTGGGGTAATCAGGGAGAGAAGAAGAACTGGAAGTTCTCCATTGAGAATGAAGACGTTGCAGAACTGGTCAACAGCTGTTACATCGAGGAAGAAGACAACAAAGAGGACGAAGCAGTGACGGATGGATACTGGAATGGCAGTTTCCGTGGTCTGAAAGAGGGCGAGACGCTCCTGACTCTGAATTATGGTACAGAAGAGAACGTAGAAAAAACATTGCTTGTGCATCTCTGGGTGGATCAGGATGGAAAGGTAGATGTGACGGAAATAAATGTCCGGTAGACCGGGTGAGAGAAGGAGCATCGTTGAAAAATGAGAAATGAGAGATACCGAAAAAGGATTTCACTGCTGCTTGTTTCGGTGATGCTGATGGGAACCGGGTGCAGCGGCAGCGAGACAGTCAGCAAACTGAGAGATATTCAGAAGAATATGATCGGTATGAATTCTCCGATATCGGATGATTCGAAATGGATCAATTCGAATATTGCGGGAGCGATTGATTCGACATTGGATGTTTCCTGTAAGGATGATTATTATACGGCAATCAATAAGGACTGGCTGCTTGATACAGAGCTTCCTTATCCGGAGAGTGAACATGGAGATATCAATGAAGTGACTCCCATGCATGATGAGAGTGCAGATATTGTGAAAGAGCGAAAACCCTCCATTATTCAGGGCGAAGCCCGGACTCTGGCGGAAAATGCGCCGACACAGATGACGCAGGAGGAGGTCGATAATCTGCAAGGGCAGATCCGATATTTTACAGATCTGTACAGTGATCAGGAGAAGAAGGATCAAATGGGAATGGAGCCTCTTCGAAAGTATGTGGATGCGATTTACAGTGTTTCCAATCTGGAAGAGATGAATTCCTTTATTTTGAACGGCGATCTGAACTATTCCAATAATTATCTGGTGAAAATCCGGGTTGACAGAATTCAGCAGGATGACAGCCAGAGATACAGTGTCATTCTGGATCCGATGTCGGTCAGTCTGCCGGTGGAGTACTCCATGTATGAGAAGATACAGGCGAGTGCACAGAACGAGCTGGCGTACCAGGAACGGGTTGAGAGGAGAATGCTGAAAGAACTGGGGTACAGCAGCAGTCAGGTGAGTCGTCTGGTGAAGCTTGCCCACTGCTATGAAATACGTCTCGCAAATGTACTGTCCAAGGTTTCCTATGGATCCGGAACGAGAGATTCATATTATGACACGTTGGACACAAATAATTATACGTCGGAGGAAATTTCGGCAATGGAAGGAGATTTTCCCCTTCTGCAGATAATGGATCAGATCGGCGTCGGGGAGTCGGAATTGTTCACGATTTATCAGCCAAAGGCGCTGAAGGGGATTTGTGCCACATATAAGGAACGTCATTTGGAGGAGATCAAAGCCTATTACATTATGGATCTGCTCCGCCGGACGGATACGCTTGTTTCTTCGGATATCCGGGATATGTTTTATGAATATGTTGCAGAGGAATACGGAGAGGATCAGGTGGTGGAAGGGGACGAAGATTTGCTCACAACGGTATCCTGTCTTTTTGAGGAACCGTTGGAGGAACTTTATGCCATGTATTACTGTACCACTGAGGACAAAGAGGCCGTTTTGCAGTTGACGAATATGCTGGTGGATGCCTGCAGAGAAATGATTGCAGGGGAAGAGTGGCTGAGTGACGTGACAAAGGAAAAAGCTCTGCACAAGCTGGACAATCTCGTGATACATGCGCTGTACCCGGAGACCTTTGCGGATTATTCAAATCTGGATATTATGTCCTGCGAAAATGTCATTGATGCCATGTCAAAAATCAACGACTACAATATCAGATTGATGTCCCGAAAGGTCAATCAGGTCTATGACCGGAACAGCTGGGAGATGACCGGAAATCTGGCAACGACGGTGTGCAATGCAGCCTACAGACCGGATCGAAATGCGGTCTATATTCAGGCGGGACTGTATGCATCAGGTCTGATTTTTGATGCAGAGCGACCGCTTGAGGAGAATCTCGGATATGCGGGCTGTATTATCGGGCATGAGATAGGACATGCTTTTGACTCTACCGGATATGAATACGATGAGATTGGAAATCACAACAACTGGTGGGAACGGGAAGATATAGATGCTTATGAGGTTCGGGTGAGCAAACTTGTCAAAGCTTATAATGCTCTGAATAATTACAAGACAAGTCAGGGACTCGACGGATCTGCTCTTTCGGGGGAAGCCATCGGAGATATGGTCGGGATGAAGAGTGTTCTGATTGCTGCTTCCCGACAGGATTCTTTCGATTATGAAAAACTGTTTGAAAGTTATGCAAAACTGTGGCGGCAAAAAGCAAGTTTTATGTACTTGTCAGATCTGTATGCAGTGGATGAACATCCGGCGTGCTTTTTGCGAGCGAATATGACGTTGTCCCAATTTGAGAAATTTGCAGAGACCTATGATCTCAGAGAAGGGGACGGCATGTATATCAAACCGGAGAAACGAATTGCGGTATGGTAATGAATGCCGGAGAGGCGGCATTATCCTGCGGTGTTACTATAACCGGTTTGGAATGTGCTGCAGTAAAAGGAGAAGAAGGATGGCGAAAACAGAGACGAAGGACGCAATTATTTCTTTGCGGGATATTCATAAAAGTTACGGAAAACATGCAGTGCTGAAGGGGGTAAATCTGGATATCTCCAAGGGGAATATTTTCGGTCTGATCGGAAAGAACGGATCCGGAAAGACGACAATTTTTAAGGTGCTGCTTGGGCTGTCCGCTCACCAGTCCGGAGAGGTGAGAATCGGCGGAGAGCCTTATGAAAAAGGAATTCAGCACACTCATATCGGGTTCATGGTTGGATCCTGCTTTTTCCCATATATGACGGCAAAGCAGAATATGGAATACTTCTGTGATATGAAGGGGATTAAGGACAAGTCTGAGGCAGACCGTGTACTGAAGATTGTCGGTCTGGAAGGTGTGAAGACAAAGTTTAAGGGATTTTCTCTTGGAATGAAGCAGAGGCTCGGTATCGCCAATGCGATTCTTGGAAATCCGGAGGTGGTTATTCTGGATGAGCCGACGAATGGACTGGATCCCCAGGGAATTGCAGATATTCGTCATTTGATTCAGCATCTGAACCGGGAATACAAAATGACGATGATTGTGTCTTCCCATATTCTTTCGGAACTGCAAAATACAGCGGACACTTTCGGAATTGTGAATAACGGGGTCATTGCAAAGGTTGTGACCCAGGAGGACCTGATGGTCAGCGATGATATTGTGAGTTTGAAAGTGTCGGATGGGGACAAGGCAAGAGAGGTACTGTCTGCCGCCGGAATTGAGGTGCTTTCCACGAAACAGAGGACACGTAACCTTGAGGATATTTACTTTGATTTGATTGGAGGGGATATGGATGCGTAATTTTTTGCAGGCGGATCTGAAGCGTTTGATGAGAAGAGTCCCTCTTATGATAGCCATTTTGGGAATGTTTATCATACATGTTGCCGTTGTCTGCTATTCTTATTCAAGAAAGAGCAGTGCCTCCAGTTTTCTGGGGGCGGCAACAACATCCTTTGAAATTCTAGGGATTATTATGGTGATTGTTGAATTTGGTGCGATTTTCAACGATTTCATGAATGCCAATGTTATGCAGGTGGCCATAGGAAGAGGAATTTCAAGGCGCCGGATTGTATTGTTTAAATATCTGGAAATCGCGATCGTGATGTGCTTTAACCTTTTGGTGCTGACCCTTTTGAATCTGATCTTGAATCCGATTCTCGGGGCGAGGCTGGAGGGTTCCCAGATCAGACAGCTTTTGATTCTGTTTGTGACTTCCTGGATACAGCACGTAGGTTTGTTAAGCTTTGCAATGATTCCGATTTTTGGATTTTTCTCACCGACGGCAGGGCTGATTCTGTACATTGCACTGGCAGCAGATCTTGATAAAGGAATCCTGATGATGCTGAAACAGATTAAGGGACTGGAGATGCTGACACTGGAAAACTACACCTTTTCATCCCTGGAGAATGCACTGGCATCACATTTGTATTTGGGAACCTTCTCGGTATCGAAGTTTATTCCTCTGGTCGTGTACATTGTGATTGCGATTTTTGTCAGTGTGAGAATTTTTAAAAAGAAAGAGCTGGCACTTTAACCGAATCAAGTAAGTCCACCGTTTAAATGAGCAGAGCTTTTTTTGAAGGCTGTGGATTGGATGCTGAAGCTGCCGGATATGAAAATTTGGTCAATAGAAGAGACTCCCATCTGATGAAGAGGGAGTCTTTTCATGTTGTGAGAAGTTCCTGAGCTTTCAAAAGGACACGAAGTCCTGCAGAGGAAATATATTGTACTTCGGTAATACCAAAGATGAGATAATTCTTCTCTTCGATGGTTCGCGGTGCGTTTTATGCAAAATGACGACATATTTGGATGCAAATTCGAAATAGAATAAACAAAAAAGATAGTTGGATCGGTATTATTTTGGATTGATTAGGTGTAATATGAGTATAAATCGTGGAGACTCTTGAAAATCATTTGTATATATTGGATAACCGTGAAATTAAAATGCGAATCTCGTAAGAGGATTGGTTTCAAAAAGGACAGAAGAGTGAAATGAAAATATTAATGGTGGACGACGAGATTATCGCCCTGAAAAATCTGGAACTGAAAATTAACAAATGTACAGACCACGCAGAGATCGTCCAGTTTACGGATCCGGAAAAGGCATTGAACTGGCTGAAAGATGGCAACCGGCCGGATGTGATTTTTATGGATATCATGCTCGGAAATCATAAAGTAAACGGACTGGATCTTGCGGTTAGTGTACGAACGCTGTATCCGGACAGTTATCTCATTTTTGCCACAGGATATGAGACATTTGCGGTGAAGGCATTCCGGATTAAGGCAGATGGGTATCTGGTGAAACCGGTCGGGATGGAAGAACTGCAGGCGGAACTGGAGATGTTTGAGAAGAGACGAAAAAAATCGAAGGTCTCCTCAGAACAAAAAGAAGTGAGGGTACAATGCTTTGGTAATTTTGATGTATATGTGAAAGGACAGATTGTCCATTTTCGGCGCAGCAAATCGAAAGAGGTGTTTGCGTACCTTGTGGACCGCAGAGGAAGCAGTACCACCATGTCGGAGCTTGCCTCCATTATCTGGGAGGACGGTATGTACGATAAGATGCGAAATCGTCAGCTGCACACGTATATCCATGATATGATATTGGATTTTGAAAAGCTTGGAATCCAGGGGCTTGTTGTAAAATCAAGAAATCAGATCAGTGTAAATACAGAATTGTTTCAATGTGATTACTATGACTATTTAAGTGGTAATGAAGAAGCAGGAAACGCCTTTTGCGGGGAGTACATGATGCAGTATTCCTGGGCAGAAGTTACGCTGGCACAGCTTGTGTATCGTTGAAGGCAGTCGGACAGTACGAAGATTTCGTATTGTCCGGCTTTTTTGTTGAACTTTTGTTGAAACCCCTGTGATACTCTGGAAAAAAGTCTAAATTCAAGTCGGGTTCCGTGAGAATTGCAGCTGTGAAAAAAATACAAAATGAGGGGGGAACTGTTTGTGGATCATACCCGAGTCATCAGTGCAGTATTGGAAAGCTACAGTGTTGTCCTGTCTCTTGTTGTTATTCTGCTGTATATGCTTACCAGCAAATACAAGGTCCGAAGCTATTACAGAATGAAATACTGCATGGTGTTCAACACGCTTAATGTTCTGTCGGATCTTCTGGCTCTCATTTTTCGATTCGGAACAGGAAACATCGCCTGGATTCTGGTGAGAGTGTTTAATTACATGTCCTTTGCCTGTGCGTTTTTGATGATGCCGATGCTGTACGACTATTTTACAGAGTATTTGTCAGAGAAAATACCAATCATCCGAAAGACCAATTACGTTCTCTATGGAGTGGAAAGCGTGATGTTTCTTCTCCTGTTTGTGAATCTGTTTCATCCGGTATATTTCTTTTTTGCACCGCAGTATACAAGGGCAGGGCTGTACGGACTGTCCATGATTCATATATTTCTGGGAATCGGTTTCATCGCATATTATCTTGTGAAATACAGAAAATATCTGGGAAAGAGTGAGAAGATCGTCATGTGGATCTGCATTCTTCTGCCACTGACGGCGATGGTGAGTCAGTGGATGTTTTATGGAATCGCTCTGATCGGAACGGCAGATACGTTTATCTGTGTGATTATCTGTCTGTTTCTTCAGACGGAACGGGAGAAAGATCTTCAGGAACGGCAAGTCCGTCTCTCACTCAGTCAGCTGCAGCCCCATTTTCTTGGGAATGCATTGAACACCATCCAGTTTCTTTGCGATACGGATCAGAAACTTGCAGCGGCTGCGACGAGAAAATTTTCCAAATATCTGCGAATGAACATTGATGCGGTGTTCATGAAAGGACTGGTGGATTTTCCGATGGATTTGTACCATCTGGACAATTACCTGAGTATTGAAAAAATGAGATTTCCGAATATGAAATTCGTTTACGATATCCGGGATGAGGATTTCCGGATCCCACCAATGACGCTGCAGCCTCTGGTGGAAATTGCGATAGAGCACAGAAGAGGGGAAGAGGACACCCTTATAAAAATTTCTACCCGGGAAGATGAAAAAAAGGGAGAACACGTCATTTGTATTCAGGACAACGGAGAGAACTATGATCCCCTGGAGGATCGAGCTTACGATAATTTATGGACGGTAAAAAATAAGATTCAGATGATGTGCCGGGGAACTTTAAAAATTCTGTCCGAGGAACAGGGGACGACCGTTACCATTCGAATTCCGGAAAATCGGAAGGAGAAACAGGGAAGAACAACAGAAGCGGGAAATACCAATAACAACGATGCGTGATGCGGAGAAGTGAAGAACGATGATTTTGATCAGAGGGCGAACGAAGGAAAAGGAGCAGAAGTTTATAGAACAGATCCGGCACATCGATGATGAAGAGCCGAATGATGTGAACGGAGGAAATGTCGCCGAAAGAGGAAACCTCTGGGAAGCGAGGGGATACCGCTGTCCACAGTGTAAGAGCAGGAGATTCTCTGTGAAAGAAAACAGCTGGGGAATCCGGCTGATCTGCAGTCAGTGCGGATATGAAGACAGTTATACAGGGTTTTGCAAATAGAATGTGCACGGCAAAAGGAGCAAAGAATCCGCATTGTACGGGAGAGATTGATGAAGAAATCA
This sequence comes from Eubacteriales bacterium, assembly GCA_030527765.1. The sequence goes on along the minus strand of JAUNAE010000004.1, from coordinate 25,054 downwards.
AATAATATTTACAAAGAAATACTTGATAACACAAATCAGCTGATTCAATACAGCACACTCAAAGATTTCAAAATGTGTTATGCAAACAAAGCAGCAAGAAATTTTACCGACCATGGTGAGAAGGATTATGTGGGTGAGTATTGCTACAAATACATGATGGGGCTGGATGCAGTCTGTCCTTTCTGTCCGATGTTGTCTATGCCGGAAGGGGAGAGCAGTTATGAAACGGAAGTCGACAATGGGAAGCAGGTTTTTCACGTAAAGACAGAAGTCTTTCAGATCGATGGAGAGGACTACTTCATGGAGTACGCATCGGATGTCACAGGAATCCGACGGGCGCAGCAGTCCTACGAGAAGAAAATCAGCGAAATATTCAGGGCGATCCCGGAGGCGCAGGGGATTTTTTATATGAATCTGTCTCAGAATAAGGTGCTGATGATTAACGGAATTGCGACAGCGGTCAAAATTCTCCAGAACGAGACGAAGGCAGATGCACTTCTGAAAGATATCAGCAACTATATACCGGACGAAGAACATAGAGAGAAGTTTCGGGAAATCTATAACATTGATGTTCTGACAGAGCACTGCAGACAGAACATTCCGGAAGTCATTATGGAATCCCAGTCCTATTTCAGTGATGGAAGTATTAAATGGGCACGGCTCACGGGACGTCTTATGACGAATCCTGTTTCCGGGGATTATGAATGTGTATTTTACGGCATTGATATTGATGATGAATACCGCTACCGCAAACAGCTGCAACTGGCGGAACAGACAATCTGTCAGGCTCAGTCCGAACAGAGAAGAATCTCGGAGCAGGCACGATTCTCGGTGATGATCAGTCAGGTTCGCCCGCATTTTGTGACGAATGTGCTGAATACGATTCAGTATTTCTGTGAGACAGATCCTCCGAAAGCGAGCATGATCACAGAAAAATTTGCGCGATATCTGAGAAACAATCTTAAGGCAGCAGTGCTGGAAGAGCCGGTGGATTTTGAGGAAGATCTGGAGTGTCTCGACAATTACCTCAGTATAGAGAAAGTTCGGTTTCCAAAAATTCAGTTCCTCTTTGATATTCGGGAAAAGGAATTCAAAGTTCCTCCGATCACTCTTCAGCCACTGGTTGAAAATGCGATTATGCATGGAGTTCAGTACCTTGAGGAAGGCGGCAGAATTGAGGTTTCGACCTATAGAGAGCCGGAACAGGGGAAGTATGTAATCCGGGTGCGGGACAATGGAATGGGATTCCAGAGCGAACAGCCGGGAATTGACAGAAGAGTGCACATCGGAGTTGAGAATACGAGATATCGGATTAAGACGATGTGCAATGGAACCATGGAAATTCAGTCAACGAGCGGCAAGGGAACGGAAGTCCTGATCAAAATACCGCCGGTATTGCAAGGAAGCGAAAGAGTCCTCTCGAATCTGTAAAATTAGATCTTTACGGTACGGTTTTCTTCTGGTAACATAGGTGTGCTGCCTGAAAATGAAGGGACATCGCAACTTAGGAATTTCCTGCAGTTAAGGATATGTTTTTTCATTTTGAGGTTATGCATCATATTAATATTATTAAGGAGGAGCCGGTATATACCGGTAAGAGAAATGGAAAACTTTTTTCATCTGAAAGAGCACGGCACCACCGTGCGCAGAGAGATCGTAGCTGGTCTCACCACATTCCTCACAATGGCTTACATTCTGGCTGTTAACCCGAACATTCTGGGAACAGTTATGGATCGAAGCGGTGTGTTTGTTGCGACTGCAATTGCATCTGCGATTGCGACCTTCATTATGGGTCTGTGGGCAAATTATCCGATTGCACTGTCAGCAGGACTGGGCCTGAATGCCTACTTTGCTTACACCGTGTGCCTTGGCGAATTGGGCGGTGCAGAGAATGCCTTTACTGTATGCTTAACAGCTGTATTTGTGGAAGGTATTATTTTCATCCTGATGTCTTTCTTTAAAGTACGTGAACAGATTATTAACGGAATTCCTGCAAACCTGAAAAACGGTATTTCCGCAGGTATCGGACTGTTTATCGCATTCATCGGTCTGCAGAATGCAAGCATTATCGTTGCAGATGGATCCACAGTTGTAGGACTTGGAAATCTTGCTTCTCCAAGTGTGGCACTTGCACTGATCGGTTTTGTGATTATTCTGATTCTGGTACATTACAATGTGAAGGGATCTGTTCTGATCGGAATCCTTGCTACATGGATTCTTGCCATGATCGCAGAGAAATGCGGCTGGTATGTGGTAGATATCGATGCCGGTGTATACAGTGTGTTCCCGAACTTCTCCGAAGGTCTCCAGCTTGGCGGAATTGCCAACACTGCTTTCAAATTCAACTTCGGATGGGCTGCAAAAAACTTTATTCAGTTTGTCGCAATCGTATTCAGCTTCCTGTATGTAGATTTGTTTGATACCGTTGGTACCGTTGTCGGTGTTGCCGACAAAGCAGGTCTTCTGGATAAGGAAGGCAAACTTCCACGCGTTGGCCGTGTACTTATGGCAGATGCGGTTGGTACAACCATCGGTGCATGCCTTGGTACATCCACTGTCACATCCTTTGTTGAGTCCAGTGCAGGTGTTGCTGCAGGCGGACGTACAGGACTTACCGCAGTGACAACTGGATTTATGTTCCTGGTATCTATTTTCCTGAGCCCGATCTTCCTTGCAATTCCGGGATTTGCTACCGCACCGGCACTGCTGTATGTAGGTATGCTGATGGTTTCCTCTGCTAAGAAAATTGAGTTTAACGGAGACATCGCAGATACAGCTGCCGCTTATATGGCTATGCTTATGATGCCGCTGTCATATTCTATCGCAACAGGTATCATGTTCGGAATTCTTGTATGGGTAATTCTGAAAGTATTCGAAGGAAAATCAAAAGAGATCAGCCCGATTATGTGGGTTGTCTTCTGTCTGTTTGCACTTAGAATTGTGACGCTGATTACAAACTTCTCATAATTAGTCAATCGGATTCTAACAATCCGCTTCCGCTACTTGTGAGTGCCGCTAAGCGGCATGTTACGAAAAAAACCACCGTCTTACGGAACATATCAATGATATGTCCGAAGACGGTGGTTTTTTTTATTGAGCGACCTGCAGAAGTCTGGCATTTACACGAGTGGTGACTTCCGTGTAATAGGCGAGATCAGCAGCAGACATTGTGGACGTATCGTAAGCATCCATTTTACCGAGCATGTCGGCGTATTCTCCGGTCAGGCGAAGGTAATCGATGCTCATGGACAGCTGTTCCGTTTCGGAAGCTGTGTCATACTTTTCCATGAAATCACAATAGGAATTCATGACAGTTTCATAGCTGTCCAGAAATTCTTTTAATTCAGGATCCACTGTTGTCGGTTGAGCTGAATTTTCAGCAGAATCCCCATTGCCAGATTCGGATTTCGATTCTTCAGATTCCGTAGAAGGATCGGTGTCTGTCGTTTCGGCAGAGGATGTTTCAGAAGAATCAGTGACAGCTGTATCAGAAGAGTTTTCAGGTTCCGGGGTCGCTGTCATTTTGCTTGGGGCTTCCAACGTGATTTTCATAGTGGAGAATCCCTGATACTTCAGAGACAGATGATATCCGGCGGGATTGTCAGCCCGATAATAGGTGTCTCCTTTTTGATAATTCACGTTGAAGCCGGCATTATTGCAAGTGTCTACATATGCAAGGTATGCTTCTTCAGAAGTGTCACCTACATACAAAGACAGAAAATCTTCGGTATCTCTGAGAATCTTGCCAAGGGAGGAGGATGGAGCAGGAAGCTGAGCGGCTGTTGTGCTTTCCGGCCATGTGAGTTCCTTCAGCACCAGTGGCGCATCCAGAGAAATGGAGAGACTTTCATTGAAGGAATAGTAGTCGAGATTCAAATAGTACCCTTCTTCATTGTAAGCGGAATAGGAGTTGGAATCGTCTACTGCATCCACAGTGTATCCTGCTTCCTTGCAGGAAGAGAGGTAGCTGTTGTACTTGTTCTCGGTTGTATTATCAAGATCGGCGCGGAAATACTCACTGCTATTCGACTTAATTTCTCCGTATCTGGAAGATGGCTTTGGCAGGTTGGACGCAAGACCGTCCTGAGGCCAGGAGATTCGTTTGGGAGCTTCTTTGGCACCGTATCTCACAAAAGGAATGCACAGAAGCAATGCCAGAATCAGAATCAGCCTGTGGAAAAAAGCTCGCTTTTCTTTCAGGATCTGCATTCCCATCATCCAGGAACATGCAAACAGAATGGCCTGGGCGCCGGCGATCAACGCTCCGAGAGTCCGATGATTGTTGTAACTGGCAAAAGCCATAAGGGCACTGAGAAACAGGAAAACAATCGTCAGTTTGCTGAGAAAACTCTTCTGGTAAGCTTTGCGGTCGGCCTTTTTTTCTTCCTGCTCAGAACGTTCCCGGGCATGAACCTGATTTTCTTTTTCCTGTTGAAGCTTGGCCATTTCAATTTCTTTGTAGGTGCTGCTTCTGATTTTTTGTGCGGCGACTTCGTCACTGTCCAGAATGAGTTCTCTGCTTCCGCAGAATGGACATTGCATTTCCTGCGTATCCGGATTTGCTTCCATAATACCGCCGCAGTCTTTGCAGCGCAGGTGAACGGTACGCACGTTAGATTCTGTGGATTGGGGATCCCCACAGAATGGGCAGAATTTGCTGCCTTCTGCCAGTTCTTTGCCACAATTTTTACAAAACATAAAAAACCTCCTTTGCCAGGGCATGAGGTGTCAGCGAAGCTGACAAAAGTCCTGATGCCAGTTAGTAGTGAAAACGAATCGTGAGCCAGGGCATGAGTAAGTATTCAGGCGTGTAGTGTGTGGGTTCAGGTTAGAGTGTATCTATGTATTTGTGAGTCTGGAGAATCAGCTCCTGAAGTTCCTCCTGCCGAGCCTCCAGTTTGTGAATCTGCTGATAAAGAAGTTCCTTTTGCTGAGCTGTGGGAGCATTCAGCAGTTCCCGAATTTCCCGAATGGAAAAACCGATTCGCTGGAAGAAATAGATTTTTGAAATTCGATCCCGTCCGGTTTCATCATATAGAAGATGACCGTATTTATTTGTGCCGACTGCTGAGACCAGACCGGCTTTTTCGTATCCCTGGACAGCCCGCCGGGATGCACCTGTTTCTGAACATATTTCGCGTAATGTTTTCTCTGCCATTTTTTCTACCGCCATTTTTATTACCTCCCTGAAACTGTAGACCTGCACGTCACGTGCAGTCAAATCCTTGTATCGCAACCTTGTGCCACAACACACACGCCTATTACAGGGCATGTAAATTTCGCGAATCTGGGGTATAATAATTTCGATATCTGCGCAGCAGATGTGAAGCAAAAGATGAAAGGATTTGGGGATTTCTTGAAAAGAGAAAAGTTGAATATACAGAGAAAAAGACAAGGAAGCGGATTATTGATTCTGGGAGCAGTGCTGCTTTTGTGTCTGAGAAGCAGATGTGTGCAGGGAGTGACACTGTCGGAAATACCGGCGTACTCCGGAGAGCCTTATGTGGAGATTCAGGGGAATCGGGCCGATTTTGAAGAAACGGATCTGACGACAGAGTCATTTGAATTTTACAGTGCACTGGATTCTCTGGGACGATGTGGTGCGGCATATGCGAATATCTGTGAGGAATTGATGCCGACAGAAGAGCGTGGAGCGATTGGACCGGTGAAGCCATCCGGGTGGCATACGGTGAAGTATGATGTGATTGAAGACAGGTATCTTTACAACCGGTGTCATCTGATCGGCTATCAGCTTTCCGGTGAAAATGCAAATGAATTGAATCTCATTACCGGAACAAGATATATGAATGTTTCAGGAATGCTTCCCTTTGAAAATAAGGTTTATGATTATGTGACGGAAACAGATCATCATGTTTTGTATCGCGTGACACCTGTCTATGAAGGAGATGATCTTGTCGCAAGAGGCGTGGAAATGGAAGCGAAGTCTGTAGAAGATCACGGAGAAGGATTGGAATTCCATGTGTATTGTTATAATGTTCAGCCGGGAATTGTGATAGATTACAGCACAGGAGACAGTGCTCTCGGAGATGGAAGCGCAGGTGAAGTCTCAGAGGCGGCAGCCGGGAATGAGACACAGAAAGGTGCAGAGCAGAGCGATTTTTCGAGAGACAGTGAAGCTTGGGCATCTTCGCAGGAGAACGAAGAAAGCACGTATATTTTGAATACAAATACGAAAAGATTTCATCTGCCTTCCTGCAGCAGTGTTGGTCAGATGAAGGAAAAAAACAAGCAGGAATTTACGGGAAGCAGGGAAACATTGATGAAGGATATGCACTATGAGCCCTGCGGAAATTGCCATCCGTGACACGAATATTATTGTAATTATAGATAGAAATGGTACAATAATGGTATGAAAAATTCGATGTCCTGCAAGGCTGAAATGCAGGGAAATAAGGAGAGGAAGCTCCTTAAAAAAATTACGGAGGATATGAGGATGGAAAAAGAGACAAGACCCTTTGTACCATGGCAGTTAGTGGACGACTTTATGACTGCGGTGTTTGTGAAGGAAGGTGTTCCGGAAGAGGATGCAAGACTGTGTGCAGACGTGCTTCTTGAGAGTGATCGAAGAGGAATTGAGAGTCACGGATGCAATCGTTTCAAACCAATTTATATTGACCGCATTAAAGCAGGCATTCTGAATCCAGTGACGAAAATAGACATTCTGAAAGAAACACCTACAACAGCGGTTCTGGATGCAAATGACGGAATGGGTATGGTTGTCAGCAAAAAGGCCATGGATATGTGTATGGAAAAAGCACGGAAGTATGGCATGGGTATGGTTGCCGTGCGAAATTCCTCTCATTACGGAATCGCCGGATACTGGGCAGGACTTGCTGCGAAGGAAAATATGATTGGAATTACCGGTACGAATGCAAGACCGTCTATCGCTCCTACATTTGGTGTAGAGAATATGATGGGAACCAATCCTCTGACTTTTGGAATTCCTACAGATGAGCCGTTCCCGTTCATGCTGGATTGTGCAACATCCATTACGCAGAATGGCAAGATTGAGTATTATGCCCGCATTGGTCATGACACTCCTGCCGGAATGGTTATTGCAAGAGATGGAAGTACAATGACAGATTCTGTTCAGATTCTGAAAGATATCCGAAGCAATAAGGCAGCTCTGGCTCCGCTTGGAGGAATCGGAGAGACTCTTGGCGGATACAAAGGATATGGCTACGCAGCAGTTGTGGAAATTCTGTCTGCAGCATTACAGTCCGGAATCTTCCTGAAAGATCTGGAAGGAAAAGATGAGAATGGAAAGATTCGCCCGTATCATCTTGGTCATTTCTTCATTGCAATTGATACAGAAGCGTTCATGGGCGCAGAGGCATTCAAAAAGACAGCGGGAGACATTCTGAGAGCTCTTCGTAATTCTGAGAAGGCACCGGGACAGGAGCGAATCTATACCGCAGGTGAGAAGGAATACGATGTGTGGATGTATCGCAAGGACAAAGGTGTTCCGATCACAGATGCAGTACAGAAGGAATTTGTTGAAATGAGGGACGCATACGGACTGACCCAGTTCAAGTTCCCGTTTGAGAAATAGTTACAGTTCACGGAGTGAACAGTAACGAGAAATATCATAGCCGAACAAAATAAAGACTATAACAAGCGTAAAAAATGGCAGAACTGCAAGTTAAGCAGAACTGCCATTTTTTTGTTAGTTATTTCTGTGACATTACAGAAAATTTCGTTTTGAAAATAAATCGCGAATCTCGTAAGAAGATTCGCGTGCGAGTTCGGCAGTTGCGAAGCAACTTTCTTCTGCCGAACTCTGCGATCCGCCAGAGGCTGATCTCAGTCGTCATAATCGCCGGACTCATCCCAATATTCATCCCAGCCGTCGTCATAAGCGTCATCCCAGTCGCCGTATTCACTGGCATACTCATCTGCGTATTCTGCCGCATAATCATCGGCATCATCGTATCGAGAGGAATGAGAGTTATACCTGTTCAAGTATGGGAGCAGGTAGGAAGGATAAGATCCGTTTCCACCGGAGGTCGATGGGGCATGCGTAGGTGTTGGAGTCGGTCTCGGCGTAGGTGTTGGTGTCGGTGTCGGATTGATCTGTACCACATGACCGGTGCGAGGCGCCGTACCATGACCGACGGTTATGAAATTGTAGTAACCATCAGAACGAATAAAATAGGTGTTTTGATCCGAGGGACAATAAATCTGAATTTCCGGAAGATCTTTGGGAGAAGTTATGCCGCTTTTATGTGAGTTCACAGTAACCTCCAGGTCGTCAAAACAATAGATTCCGGTTTGGTCGGAGATTCTGTCTTGAAAAAGAGCATCCATGGCAGAGTGAAACGAAGATTCTTTTTTTTCTTCGCTAGAAGAGTTTCGGGAGAATTCTTCGTAATACTCGTGGATCTGATTACTGGTAAGATCCTCAATGTCACAACAGATTTTCTGGTAGTTGCCGTAAGTATAATTATATTGAAAAGGTTCGGGAACGTACCATGGTCCCAGAGATGCGGAAAGATCAGAAAGTCCGGTTTCTTCTCGCAGCTGTTCCATGAAAGGCTCAAAGTATTCTACTTTATAAAGTTCGTATGCCTGGTCGATTTGTTCCTGACATCGTTCAGCGGTAAGTTGGGGTTCATCGTCTTTATCGCGGTTCATGAAGAAAATTCCCAATAGAATACAGACGATGACAATGGCTGTAAATTTTTTCATAGAGCTCCTTTGCCTGTGAGGCGTTTGTTTTCAGATAAGCCCATTATACTAGATTTCAGAGAATTTTAGAATAGACAGTGCGAATCATCGGTTATTATTATTCAATTACAGAAGAAGTTCACCTCAGTCGGGGAGACCCCCATCTTCTATAAGTGGGGGATAACAAATTAGTCTCAGTGGGGGTCTAAATCCCCGACTGAGATGAGCCTCCGGTGGATCGCAGAGTTCGGCAGCAGTATGTACCGACGAATACTGTCGAACCGCACAGGTTTCATTGACGAGGTATGAGACGGAGTGGTAAAATATTATCCAAAGACACTTATGAAATTAGATTTCGCGGATTACTTATACGCAATATGAAGGATGGATACAAATGACACGAGAAGAGGCATGGGAGTTATTAACAGAGTATAATCAGGATGAGTTTCATCTGGAACATGGACAGATTGTAGAGAAGACAATGATGTATTTCGCAGATGCGCTGGGATACGGAGAAGAGAAAGAATTCTGGGGCATTGTCGGTCTGCTTCACGATCTGGATTTTGAACAGTTTCCGGAGGAACACTGTATTAAGAGTCAGGAGATTATGAGAGAGCGAGGCATTGATGAGAGAATCATTCATGCGACGGCGAGTCACGGGTATGGAATTACTGTGGATATTCAGCCGGAGCATGAAATGGAAAAAGTTCTCTATGCAGTGGATGAGCTCACCGGTCTGATTGGTGCAGTGGTTCTGATGAGACCTTCAAAGAGCGTGCAGGATCTGGAATTAAAATCAGTAAAGAAGAAGTACAAGGCCAAAGGTTTTGCGGCAGGGTGTGACCGCCAGGTGATTCAGCGCGGAGCAGATATGCTCGGATGGAGTCTGGAGGAATTGATTACCCGCACAATTGAGGCGCTTCGTACATTTCAGGATTAAGGGAAAGGGGATATGCATGATCGGAAATCCGAAATTTAAGCAGGAGCAACAGGTGAAGTTCACTTTTGAATCTCAAGAAGGAGTTCTGAAGACTTATGAAGGGGTTGTCTATGTGGTAGATGCCAATGGAACTTCAGAACAGCAGGAAGAGCCTTCCTATGACATTTTTGCTCTGGTAGAAGGAGAGAAAATTCTTTTCAAACATATCAGAGAGTCCCAGGTGTCAGAAAGGGTCTAATGCATATGAGAATGAATCAAAAAAAATATCTGCTCAGTGTGATGGTTGGGCTTTTGATGACGCTGGCCTGCAGCTTTCTTGTATGGGGAGATGCAAAACCGTCGCAGACCATTACGGGTCCCAGACAGATCACAATGACGGTAGATCAGATGCAGAGCCTGAATTACCAGGCACAGTCCCGGATTCGTTATACCAGCAGTAACTCTGCAATTTTGCAGGTGAGATCTGATCAGAAGATCCGTGCGCTGAAGAGCGGCAAGGCGTATTTGTACGTAGAGGCACTGTCCTCCGGAACTTATACTTACACAAGACTTACGGTACCGGTAACCGTGCAGCAGGCTTCTCAGAAGGTGAGTATTTCTTCGGTAGGAACTATGGGTACAGGGGAGAATGTGACGCTTTCTGTGACTTCTAAGAGTTCTTGCACTTATACTTCTTCGAATTCTACGATTGCCTCTGTGAATGCGCAGGGACTTGTCGTAGCGAAGGAGCCGGGAACGGTGACGATTACGGTTAAGGCAAAGGCGACAACAAAATATCTGGCGGCGACGTCCTCGATCAAAATTACAGTAGTCCGGAAGTATACGATTATTCAGGTGAACGATCTGACCAAAAAGACCCTCAAGAATTATCGTGTGACATATGGAAAAACGTTTACTTTCCCATCCTATGCGGATCATACGGATGAGACATTCATTGGCTGGTCCACCAGACCGAATGCGGCACTTTCTCAGGTGAACTATTATGCCGGTCAGAAGATTACAGCCAAGAGAAATATGAAGTTGTACGGCGTGTTCTATAAGAACAGTGCTCTGAAGATGCCGGCGCTTCCATCTCTCTCTTCCTCTTACGGAAAGATTGTTATTGTGGGAGATTCCCGAATGTATCGAACATATCTCCGCTTGAGACAACAGGGATATTTCAATAAAAATAAGAATGTTGTCTTCGTTGCAGGAGAAGGAGAGGGACTTCCCTGGTTTGAAAATACGGCACAGAATCAGGTGATGAAGCATCTTTCTTCCACGGGAAAACCGACGGCGGTTGTTCTTGCTCTTGGAGTGAACCGGATTCAATGTCAGGATGATTATTACACGGCATATCAGAAGTTCGCAACAAAGGTGAAAGGAAAGAAATGCCGTCTGTTTGTCACATCGGTGAATCCGTATAATAATTCTCAGATCAAGAAAGTGGGAGGCTACCAGAGACCGGAGGAATATCTGTATACGAGAAACAGCGTTCTGCACAGTCTGCCTTCTTATAAATATATCGATACATGTGCTTATCTGAGAAAGAATGGATACGTGCATGATTCCGGTTTCCATTATGATACGGGATCTTCCGATGGAGTTCACTACAGTGGAACTACTTACATGCATATTTTCGCGTATATTATGAATTACGTAAACAGGAGTGCATATTAAATATGATTTATCTGGATAATGCTGCAACAACCAGACAGAAACCCCGTCAGGTGATAGAGGCGGTTGCAGATGCTATGCAGACAATGGGAAATGCTTCTCGAGGCGCACACGAAAGTTCTCTTTCGGCGTCTCGAGATATTTTTTCTGCAAGAAAAAAACTGGCGGGATTTTTTGGCTGTGAACGACCGGATCACGTTGTGTTCACAGGGAATGCCACAGAGGCATTGAATATAGCAATTTTGGGTATTCTGAAAGAAGGAGATCATGTGATCTCTACAGATCTGGAACATAATTCGGTTTTAAGACCACTGTATGAACTTGAGAAAAACCATGGAGTGGAAGTTGCTTTTGTGAGAGCGGATGCGAAGGGAAACATTTCCTATGAAGACATGGAGAGAAGTTTTCGTCCGAACACGAAGGCGGTCGTCTGCACTCATGCTTCGAATCTTACGGGAAATATGCTCGACCTTGCAAAGATCGGCGAGATGGCACACAAGCATCAGGCACTCCTGATTGTAGATGCATCTCAGACTGCCGGCGTGAAAAAAATCCACATGAAAGAGACGGGAATTGACGTCCTGTGTTTTACCGGTCACAAAGGGCTTCTTGGCCCACAGGGAACGGGAGGACTTTGTATTCGAAACAGCGTGGAAATTCGTCCCTGGAAGCGGGGAGGCAGCGGAGTTCATTCCTATGACAAAGAACAGCCGACAGAGTATCCGACTCGTTTAGAGGCGGGAACACTGAATGGCCACGGAATTGCGGGACTTTCTGCGGCAGTTGATTATATTGAAGAGATTGGACTTCAGAAGATTGATGCCAAAGAACAGCGGCTGCTCGGGCGGTTCCTTCAGGGGATTTCTTCGATTCCGGGAGTTCAGATTTATGGGGACTTTTCGGAAGAGCATTGCGGCATTGTGAGCTTGAACATTCATGATTATGATTCCGGAAGTGTATCTGATGAGCTGGACCAGAGATTTGGAATCGCTACAAGACCCGGTGCACACTGTGCCCCTCGTATGCACGAGGCACTTGGAACACAGAAGAGAGGAGCGGTCAGATTCAGCTTTTCCTGGTTCACGACAGAAGAGGAAATAGACAGTGCCATCCAGGCGGTGCGTATGATCGCGGAGGGAAGATAGAGGATATGAGATACAAAAGGAACAGGGTTATAAAACCAGGGATGTAAAAGAAGGATACAAAAGAATAAGAATAAAAAAGCACTACAGGATTGCATGATAGGTATCACTCTTACCGGTTTGCCGGCAGAGAGGAACCTGTCATAATCGCTGTGGTGCTTTTTGTTTTATTCCGATGCAGATAATTCTGAATGATTTCGGGATACAGAGCCAGTGGTACTGTATTGTTCCCCGGAATTTTCTGAGGCAGGTTTCTTTTGCTCAGATACGACAAGTCCGAGAATGGTAAGTACCGTACCGATGCCCATCATGAGAGTGACTTTTTCATGAAGAATGAGGATGGATGCCACCAGTGTAATTACCGGAATTGCGTAAATGTAAGCGCTTGTTTTGACGGCTCCAAGAATATCAACGGCCTTGTTCCAGCTGACGAAGCAGAGGGCGCAGGCTACGATGGAGAGAAACAGAAGGTTCAGAAGATTCACAGGTTTTGCAAGCTGTGAGAATTTTGGTTCATAACCGGACAGAACTGCAATCGGCACCATGAAGAGAATTCCGTAGAAAAAGATCCGGCGGGTTGTCAGGATGACAGGATATCCGTAATCTCCGATTCGTTTGATTACGATAGAATAAATGCCCCATAGAAGTGCAGCACCGAGACAGAGCGTGTCTCCGGTCAGATTCATTTCCACAGTACTTCCGCCGCCAAAACTCAGAAGAATAATTCCGAGGATCGCGAAGAAGAATCCGAGGAGAAACTGTCGATTCAGTTTTTCCTTCAGGAAGAAAAATGCAAAGATGCTGACAAACAGTGGTGCCGTGGAGACGATGACACTGGCGTTTGCCGCCTGGGTATACGTAAGAGAAAGGTTCTCAAACAGGTAGTAAAGTGTGACTCCGGAAAGACCTGCCAGGGCAAAGGAAAGTTCCTGTCTGCGATGATTTAGTTTCAGTACTTTGGGACGCATGATCCACAATGTGAGATATCCCAGAAGAAAACGGTTCAGCAGCAGTTCTACAGGAGTATAACTTTTCAGAAGAATTTTGGAGGAGACGAAGGTCGTTCCCCATACAAGAGCTGAAAAAATTGCCAGAAGGTGTCCGATAAGATGCGCATTTTTTTTCATGGTTCGTCTGTTCCTTTATAAGTGATTTTGAAGGTGATGAATAGTTGGGTCATAATTAAGCAGCCTGCTTTCCTCCGGCAGAAGAGACCTGCCTGAGATATGGCTCGAAAGACATCTTCTCATAAACCTGTGGAAAAATCAATGCTTCGAAGTTATTCCGAATCCTCTTGCGGAAATAAGCAACAGAATCTTTCACATTTTCCCCACAGTCTGAACACGAAGAGCACATATTTGTCCAATAGAATAATCCTTGTCACAAGGACACAGAAAGCCGATAAGATGCAAAGATTCAGGGATATCGGCAGGTAAAAGAAAGTAACTATGAAGACACTGAATCACTAAGAAAGAAATTGGAACAGAACGTCAGAAGAATGTTGATTTCAAATTGAACACTTTACGAATGACAGGACAAAATATGATTTCAGAAAGAGAGGGCGAACGTTATGAATTATAAAAAATATCTTGCTATGTTAATGGGAACAATGATGATTGCAGCATCGGCTTCTGCAGTGACTTTTGCAGAGACGGAAATTACTTCCGGGGAAGAGAGTGTGACGGATACTACTGAGAGTGAAGGAACATCTGAAGATCCGAAATTATCTGAAGACCCGGGAAAGCAGCCGGGTGTATCGGAGCAGTCTCAGGAGAATCGGGTGTTTGGAGAGGTAACAGCGGTGGAAGAGAATGCCATCACTGTTGCCGTGAGAGATATGAGTCAGAAACCACAGGAAGAGAGTACGGAAACATCAGAAAATACCAGTGAAGAAAAGACAGTGGCCGTCACAGAGGATACGGTAATTACAAAACAGTCAGGCATGCAGGGAGGACCCGGCGGAACACCGGGAGAAGCACCTGAGAAGCCATCCGATGAGAGCGATGAACAAAAAGGAGAAGCACCTGAGAAGCCCTCTGATGAGGACAATGGACAAAAGGGAGAGGCACCTGAGAAACCATCCGATGAGAATAATGGTCAGGAAGGAACAGCTCCGGATATGAGTAATTCCGCAGAGGTGATTTCGCTGAAGGATATTCAGGTTGGTGATATGGTAGAAATTACTTTGGATGAGAGTGGAAATGCGCAGACCATCACATTACTGTCTAAAGAAATGGGAGGACCAGGACAGGGGAATGGAGGTCCGGGAAATGAAGGCCCGGGAAATGGTCAGGGAGGCCCGGGAGGTCCGGGAGGCGCTAATACGCAGACCTACGATTATACAGGAGAATTAAACGGTACGCTGACTGCAGACGGAACGGAAGTATCTTCTGAGAATGAAGAAGTTGCAGCCACTGAGGCAGACCAGAACAGCGTTCTTGCAAAGAATGGAGGAAAGCTGACAGTCACAGGCGGTACCCTTACAAAATCCGGTGATGACACGAATGGTGATAATTGTAATTTCTACGGATTAAACTCCATCGCATTGTCTTCCGGAGAGAATTCTGTGATTCAGATTTCGGAGACCTCTTTGACTGCAGACTCCGAAGGGTCTAATGCAGTGTTCGCTACAGACGGAGGAACCGTGTATGCATATAATGACAGTATTGATACCTCAGCGGGAAATTCCAGAGGTCTGGATGCCACGTATGGGGGAACGATTCTCGCTGACAGTATGAAGATTCATACAGAAGGAGATCACAGTGCATCGATTGCCACAGACCGTGGAGGCGGTTCTATTTCGGCGACAAATTCGGAACTTTCCACAGAGGGATCCGGTTCTCCTCTTTTGTATTCCACAGGAGATATTCAGGTGGATTCTGTGACAGGAACCGCTTCGGGCAGTCAGATTGCGGGAATGGAAGGACTGAATACCATTCTGATTGAAGATTCTGAGTTGTCTTCCTCGATTACAGACCGTACTGCATCGGACCCTGTTGCCAACGGTGTCATTATTTACCAGTCAACTTCCGGTGATGCGGAGACTTCTACGGGCGAGAAGGCATTGTTTCAGGCAGTCAATTCTACTTTGACAAGTTCGATTGCTTCCGGCTCTATGTTTTATATTACCAATACAGATGCCAATGTAGTACTGTCTGACACGACTTTGAATTTTGACAGTGAGAATGCGAATCTCCTTCAGATTGAAGGCAATGATTCCAATAACTGGGGAACTGCGGGATCGAATGGCGGAGATGTTACATTTACAGCTTTAGGGGAAGAACTTTCCGGAAATATTTCTGTAGATACGATCAGCAGTCTGGATCTGTATCTTCTGGATGGAACATCCTATGCGGGAACTGCAGTGATCACAGAGAATGAAGTGAATACAGATGCAAAAGAATCTCCGATCACAGTGAATCTTGACAGCAATTCCACATGGACGGTTACCGGTGACAGTACGGTCAGCAATCTGAATGCGGAAGATGGAGCGAAGATTGTAGATGAGAATGGAAATACAGTAAGCATTCTCGTAAATGGTGAGAAGGTTGTGGAAGGCAGCAGTGAATATACAATCACGGTGACAGGATCTTATACGAATGAAATAACGACAGATGAAGATAATGAGATCAGTACAAATTATATTGACCGCACAGAATTTGATGAGACATACGGAACATCCACAGCATTTGGTACGGAGAAATAATAGTTTCACAAAGTTCAAAATTTGAGAAGAAAAGCAGGTTTGTGGATTGGAACGATCCATGAACCTGTTTTGAGAAAATGGAAGGAGAGCACCCTTACGGTTCGTGATGGGTGTTCTTTTTTTGATTTGGGCAATGAAAAGCTGAGAAGTTCATGTTATAATGAGACACAAATTTGACAGACTTACAGAAGAAAGGACTCAGATACCATGTTCAGAAAAATGAGACGTTTCAAACAGCAGATTACAGAAGAGGAATGCATCGAGATTTTGAAGAAGGAACCGAGAGGAGTCCTGTCTCTGATTGGGGATGAAGGATATCCGTACGGAATTCCTGTGAATCAGTTTTATGATGAGGAAGATGGAAAACTCTATTTTCACGGAGCAAAGACCGGCCATAAGATTGATGCAATCAAACATTGTGAAAAGGCGTCTTTCTGTATCTACGATGAAGGATATCGCAGAGAGGGAGAGTGGGCACTGAATATTCGCAGTGTTGTTGTATTTGGAACCATTCGATTGGTGGAAGATCCGGAGAAGGCAAAGGAGATCTGCACAAAGATCTGCAGAAAGTTTACAGACGACCAGGAATATCTGGAGAAAGAACTTGTGCATGCACTTCCGAATGTGCAGTGTCTGGAGTTTACACCGGAGCATATGACAGGAAAACTGGTGAATGAATCTTGAGTTACGAGAATAAAGAAGTGATCAGTCCGGAGAAGAGAAAACAGCTGCAGAGAGACATTCCGATTCTGACAGCAGAGATCCGGGCGGTATACAGAGAACTGGATCGCAAGCTTCATCTTCATGGAGCGGATGTGACGCTGAATTTTACTTATGACCCGGAGCAGCTGGGAGCTTATGTAAGAGGAAACAGGGATGTTCCTGAGAACTTTTCTTTTTCCTTATTGTTTATCGGTTATCATAATGAAAAACAGATTTCCAAAGAGGACCGGCAGGATCTGTATCGACACGAATATGCCCACTACATGCAGTATCATTTTCCGATTCCCAAGGAGTACTTGTGGAGACCGGGAGTTCACGGAAGCGCATGGAAGTACTGTTGTTCTCTGACGGGGGCTTCGCCGAAAGCCTTTTATGAGGAAAACCAAGGGGCACAGAAGCCGGATTACGAAAAGGAGCTGAGAAATCCGTGGAAGAACAATCCCCATGCCGGCATGCTGGACAGAAGACGTCGGGAGAGAGAATACCAGGCGAGCAGAGACAGGGTAGCAGCTTTTGAAGTCGGGGATGCGGTAACTCATCCAAAGTTTGGTGAAGGGCTGGTGGAACAGGTGGAAGCACTGGAAGCATCTGTCAGACTTCATATCCGGTTTGGAGAGGAACTGAAAAAAATAGATCAGAAGTGGCTTGTGAGAAGTAAGTATCAGAAGAGAACCTGAGCAGGGAACTATAAGATGGAATTCAGAAGAAATTAAATCGCGAATCTCGTAAGCATTTTGAAAATTACTATGGGAAGGCAGCCGGATTAAGAATACGGCAAATGGAGAAAGGGGACAAGGCATTATGACACCGGAACAGTTACTTGAGATTCTGAGTGTGGCAGAGAAATTGAAATGTAATACCCGTCATTGTTACACGTCTAATGGCCGCCACGAGAGTGTTGCGGAGCATACGTTTCGTATGGCACTCATGGGAATGTTGATTTCCGGGGAACCGGAATTTGCGGATGCAGATATGAATAAAGTGATTCGTATGTGCTTGATTCATGACCTGGGAGAGGCTTTTACAGGAGATATTCCTACATTCCTCAAGAATTCCGGGGATGCAAAGAAGGAAGATGAGCTGTTTGACGAGTGGGTAGCTTCTTTCCCGGAAAAACAGAGAGAAGAGTTTCAGAGTCTTCTCGATGAAATGAAAGAGATGAAAACCCTGGAGGCGAAGATCTACAAGGCACTGGATAAGATGGAGGCGGTGATTCAGCATAATGAATCTGATATCTCAACCTGGCTTCCCCTGGAGTATGAATTGCAGTATACCTACGGCAGGGAACAGGTGGAGTTCTCACCTTATATGAAGGGCTTGAAGGCAGCAGTAGACGCCTGGACAGACAGAAAGATTAAAGAAGGTTAACCGAATCAAGCGAAGCGGATTGCGAATATCTGTTTGACGTATAAAAAGAGGGAAGCGCTTCACAGATTGTGAAGTGTTTCCCTCTTTGTTGCGCAATGATGCAAAGAGAACGTCTGGTGTACGTTCTGTTGTTTTTTATGCCTGAGCAAGTGCCTCTTCGATTGCCTTGGTCAGCTGGTCTGCACAGGAAGTTCCTCTGGCACCACACTGGTTGCCTTTCAGAATTTCTACAGTCTGCTTCGGATCAGCACCCTCAAGAAGTTTGCTGATTGCTGCAAGGTTGCCGGCACATCCGCCGATGAATTTTACATTGTGAAGACGACCGTCTTCCAGATCAAAAGAGATCTCACGGGAACAGACACCGTGTGGCTGATAAGTAAAGCTGCTCATGATAATTCCTCCTTAGAATGTGATTATTAATGGAAGGCTGCTTTGCAGCCGCTTAATGCGCAGGGCATTTGAAGCGAAGGATTTACGTGATCCTTCTGCGTAAATATAACATATATTGAAGGAAGGGTCAAAAGACTTTTCGTATAGTTTGCATAGTTTAACCGAATCAAGTAAGTCCCCCGCTTAATGCGCAGAGCATTAAGCGGGGGACTTGCTTGTATCAGTAGGAGTTCAAGCTCCTACTGATAAGCTGCGGAGCAGCTATTCGGTTATGAGCAAGAAGCGAAGCGGATTGCGAATATCCGTTTGACATAGTAAAAATAGTTCATACAAAATACTGTATACAAAATTGTGCTTTATCGAATACATGGACAAATTTCGTTGACTTTTTGTATACAATTCGATATTCTTACTTTGCGTGGAGGAAGTTAATCTCGTTTAACTGTTAAATTTTTAGCGAATATTAGAGTGTTGGGGAGACCCAATCAGGATTTCAGAGTAATGCCTGTGTGGTGTTACAGTGCTTGCGGTATTCCGGAGTCTGCGAAGAATTTTACAGGAAGAGATTTTCATTTTATATAAGGGGATAGATCATCCCTGAATTCATGAGAGTAAGAGAGAGGAGATCGAAGAATGGCAAATTTCGAGCAGTGGAATGGTTTCAAAGGCCGCAATTGGCTGAATTCTGTAGATGTACGTGATTTCATTCAGTGCAACTACACACCTTATGATGGAGATGAGAGCTTTCTGGAGGGACCGACAGAGGCTACAGATAAACTGTGGGGCAAACTTCAGGAACTGCAGAAAGAGGAGCGTGCAAAAGGCGGCGTTCTTGACATGGAGACAGAGGTTGTTTCCGGTCTGACCGCATACGGTGCAGCATATATTGATGACAGCATGAAAGATCTGGAGAAGGTCGTAGGTCTTCAGACAGACAAGCCTCTGAAGAGAGCATTTATGCCGTATGGCGGTATCGGCATGGCAGAGAAAGCCTGCACAACTTACGGATATACTCCAAGTGAGAAGCTTCATGAGATCTTTACCAAATATCATAAGACTCACAACCAGGGTGTGTTCGATATTTACACTCCTGAGATGAAGAAGGCCCGTCACAACAAGATTATTACCGGACTTCCGGATACTTACGGACGTGGACGTATCGTCGGCGATTACCGTCGTGTGGCTCTCTACGGAATTGATTTCCTGATCGAGAAAAAACACTACGACTATGACAAATATGCACGTCACGGCATGCGTTCTACCGATTTCCGTCTGAGAGAAGAGGTTATGGATCAGATCCGTGCTCTTGAGCAGATGAAAGAGATGGCTGCAGCTTACGGATATGATATTTCTGTTCCTGCAAAGGATGCAAGAGAGGCTGTACAGTGGCTGTACTTTGGATATCTTGCAGCAATCAAAACCCAGAATGGTGCAGCAATGAGTGTTGGACGTATTTCCACATTCCTGGACTGCTACATTGAGAGAGATCTGAAGAACGGTACTCTTACAGAGAAAGAGGCACAGGAGCTGATCGACCATCTGGTTATGAAATTCCGTATGGTAAAATTTGCTCGTATTCCTTCTTACAACGAGCTGTTTTCCGGTGACCCGGTATGGGCAACTCTGGAGGTTGCAGGTCTTGGCATGGACGGACGTTCCATGGTAACAAAGAGCGATTATCGTTTCCTGCGTACTCTGGAGAACATGGGACCGTCTCCGGAGCCAAACCTTACAGTACTGTATTCCAAGAATCTGCCGGATAATTTCCGCAAATATGCTTCCTGGATTTCTGTAACAACAAGCTCTGTTCAGTACGAGAACGATGATGTTATGAGACCGATCTGGGGCGATGATTACAGCATTTGCTGCTGTGTATCTGCTACAGAGACAGGTAAAGAGATCCAGTTCTTCGGTGCAAGAGCCAACCTTGCAAAATGCCTTCTGTACGCAATCAACGGTGGTGTGGACTGCAAGACCAAACAGCAGGTAGCACCGGCTTACAAACCGATCACATCCGAGTATCTGGACTATGATGAGGTTATGGAACGCTACGACACTATGATGGACTGGCTTTCCAAACTGTATGTAGATACACTGAACATGATTCACTACATGCATGACAAATACAACTATGAGGCTGCTGAGATGGCTCTCATCGATACCAATGTAAGAAGAACTTTTGCAACCGGTATCGCAGGGTTCTCTCATGTAGTTGACTCTCTGTCTGCAATCAAATATGCGAAGGTTCGCGTTGTACGTGACGAGGATGGTCTGGCTGTTGACTTCATTCCGGAGGGAGAATTCCCAAGATACGGTAACGATGATGACAGAGCAGATGATATCGCAATCTGGCTTCTGAAGACATTCATGCACAAGCTGAGAAAATGCCATACCTATCGTGATTCCGAGCCGACGACTTCCATTCTTACCATCACTTCCAACGTTGTATATGGTAAGGCAACCGGTACCCTTCCGGATGGAAGAAAAGCAGGTGAACCGCTGTCTCCGGGAGCAAACCCGAGCTATGGTGCAGAGAAGAACGGTCTTCTGGCATCTCTGAACTCTGTTGCAAAACTGCCATACGAGCTGGCACTGGATGGTATTTCCAATACACAGACAATCAGCCCGAACGCTCTTGGCCATACAGATGAGGAGCGCGTTCAGAATCTTGTGAACGTTATGGACGGATACTTCGAAAAGGGTGCACATCACCTGAACGTGAACGTATTCGGTGTTGAGAAACTGATTGATGCTATGGAGCATCCGGAAAAACCGGAGTACGCAAACTTCACAATTCGTGTATCCGGTTATGCGGTTAAATTTATTGACCTTACCAAAGAGCAGCAGATGGACGTAATTGCCAGAACCTGCCATGAGTCTATGTAATGATGACAAAAGGATATGTACATTCTTTAGAGAGCTTCGGGTCCGTTGACGGACCCGGAGTTCGCTATTTAATCTTTCTTACAGGCTGTGCTATGAGATGTCAGTTCTGTCACAATCCGGATACATGGAAAATGACAGACGGGACCGAGTACACGGCGGATGAATTGCTGGAAAAGGCGGTCCGTTATCGTTCCTATTGGGGAGCAGAAGGCGGAATTACCGTCAGTGGCGGAGAGCCGCTTCTGCAGATCGACTTTCTTCTGGAACTCTTTACCAAGGCGAAAAAAATGGGAATTCACACAACACTGGATACCAGTGGAAATCCTTTTACAAGAAAAGAACCTTTCTTTGGGAAATTTCAGAAACTGATGGAAGTGACAGATCTTCTTCTGCTGGATATTAAGCAGATCAATCCCGTGCGTCATAAGATTCTCACAGGACAGGAAAATGACAATATTCTGGATCTGGCGAACTATCTTTCTGAGATTCATAAGCCTGTCTGGATTCGCCATGTGCTTGTTCCCAAGCGTTCCGATTTCGATGAGGATCTTTATAAATTAAGAGAATTCCTGGATACACTGACGAATGTAGAGCGTGTGGAGGTACTGCCGTATCACACTCTGGGTGTGTACAAATGGGAGCAGCTTGGCATTCCTTATGAGCTTACGGGAATCGATTCTCCTACTAGAGAACGTGTGGAAAATGCAGAAAAAATCCTGAGATGTCATGGATAAAAATACAAATAAGATTATGGGAAACTCTTCGGAAGACTTCAAAATGAGAGGTCGTCTGAAGAGTTTTTTATTAAATCGCGAATCTCGTAAGAAGATTCGCGCGCGAGTTCGGCAGTTGCGAAGCAACTTTCTTTTGCCGAACTCTGCGATCCGCCGGAGGCTTATCTCAGTCGGGGATTTAGACCCCCACTGAGACTAATTTGTTATCCCCCACTTATAGAAGATGGGGTCTCCCCGACTGAGATGAATCAAGTAAGTCCCGAAAGCGGATTGCGAATATCCGATTGACTTTCAGCCCTTTGTTGTGAACGGTTATGAAATATGTTACACTGAACGTACTATATTTTTAACCGAATTAAGTAAATCCCATTGCTTCAAATGCAAAGAACATTAAGCGGTGGAGCATTTATTTGGTTATGAGCAAGCGAAGCGAATTGCGAATCTCATAAGAGAAACCTAGTTCCGAAAGACTCATGGGAGGTACGGAAATGGAAAACAGGAAGTACATTGATTTGCATCTGCACACGACATGTTCCGATGGAGAACGCACACCGGAGGAAATGATTCATGATACAAGAGAAGCGGGACTTTCTGCAATCGCACTGACGGATCACAATTGTTTTGCCATCAGGGAGCCTATGGTCAGAGAAGGACTGGAGGTAATTCCGGGAGCGGAGTTTTCGACGTATTACGAGGCATCTTCAGGAAATAAGAAGGAAGTGCATATTCTTGGACTGTTTTTTGAAAGGGTAGATCCGGCACTGGATCATGTATTTGACTGTATTGAGAAGGATGCATATATTAAGGCGATCCTGCGGAAACTGAAGGAACTGGGAATGAAGGTCGAACTGGAAGACATTCTCCGGGAATTTCCAAAGGTCAGAAAAATCGGCAGATGTCATGTGGCGGAGACAATGGTGAAGATGGGTTATGCCAGTGACAGAGATGACGCAATGGACCGCTGGATTGGCAATTTCAGCCCATACTATCTGAATCCGGTAGAATATGTGCACTATGTTGATTTTGAGGAAGGAATCCGCCAAATAGCGGCATATGGAGGTCTTCCGATTCTGGCACATCCTTACCACTATAAATATACGGAAGAGCAGATCGAAGAGATGATTCAGAGATTCCGTTCGGTGTCAGACGGCCCCATGGGAATCGAAGTGTATTATCAAACGTACGGGGAAAGAGAGATCACATTCCTGAAGAGAATGGCTGAGAAATATGATTTGCTTATGAGTGCCAGCAGCGATAATCATTTCCGGAGCAGACCTTTTGTGAAGGGTGATTATGAGCTGTTGGAAAAGATGAAACAGGCAATGGGAGTTAAGAGATGAAAATATGGCTTACCAGACACGGACAGACACGGCTGAATAAAGAAAAACGAATGCAGGGACTGACGAATGAACCGCTGAATGAAACGGGAATCCAACAGGCAAAAGCAGCCCGAAAGAGAGTGGGGGATGTACAGTTTGATGCTGTTTATGCGAGCCCACTGGATCGGGCAATTCTGACAGGCTCCATTATCGGGAATGTGCCAAAGGAGCAGATCATAGTAGATCCTCGTTTGATCGAGACGGATTTCGGCAAGTATGAGCAGAGAAAGTATTCTCATATGGGGCTCAGAATGTGGTCGTACTGGGCACTCCCGGAGATTATTCCGGCTCCGAAGAGTGTGGAGACGATTGCATCTATGGTGGAGCGCAGTTCTTCTTTTCTGAAGGAACTGGAGGAGAAGGAGTATGAGAATGTTCTGGTTGCCTGCCACGGAGGGATCATGCGTGCCCTGACCGGTTATCTGGAAGAGCGTTCCAATGGAATTGCCTGGCGGCCAAAACCGCAGAACTGTGAAATTCGTGTTTTTGAAGTAAAGGACGGAAAACACAGATTTGTGGAGCAGATTCTGGAAGAGAAGTAATTAAAAGAGGCTATTGGGAATTATGTAAAGAATTCCCGATAGCTTTTTTTACCGAATAAAGTAAGTAGCGAAGCGGATTGCGAATATCCGTTTGACTCATGAGTAAACAGCAGAGAATAATGAGAGCACCTGCTTTGTACAGCTAATATATTAGCTAAATATTGCATTTTAAGCAAATTTAGATTAATATATTAGCTATAGTTAAGGATGCTTTGAGATAAAAGAGACGTGCGAAAACGAAAAGTGATAGGTGATTTTGCGAGGATAGAATATGGACATTTACGAATTTTTAAAATCTCCGGAGAAGACAAGCCAGGATATTGTGAGTAGGGTTCGAGCTCGAAGAAAAGAAAAAAAAATAACACAGGAACAGTTAAGTATTCGTGCAAATGTCAGCCTTGGTTCGATAAAAAGGTTTGAGAGAACCGGAGAAATATCACTGACTTCATTAATAAAAATCGGGTATGCTCTGGGATGTCAGAATGATTTTGATCATCTGTTTGAAAAAAAAGCATATGCTTCGATTCAGGAGGTTCTTGATGAACAGATATAAGAAGATGACTGTGTTCCTGGAACATCAAAGGGTTGGAACATTGGCATGTGATGCACATAAGATTGTGCATTTTGAATATGCTCCCGAATGGCTGCAAAACAAAAAACCGAGTATCACTTCCGAAGAAGTGTACTCGGTTTTTTTATGCCCGGCAGGTTAACTGCCGGAAAAACTTGGGGGTTTTCTTTGTCGATTCTGATCACTCAGAATGGGTATCAATTACTCTTCAGCAGCTGCAGCAACGTCCTCTACGGATTTACCAAACTGGCAATCGTTGTTACCGGAAGCGGATGTCCACATCTCCAGCATGTTGATCGGGTCGTTGAAGTCTGCAAGCCATCCCTCAC